>NZ_JBFAOJ010000066.1:0-56677 GCF_040675205.1 Streptosporangium sp. NPDC049644
GCCGGTCGCGTCCTCACGCTCTATCTTTCCCGGGCGGGCCGTACCCCGGGCCCCCTCCCGCGGGGGGTCGCGGGGGTGTGGGTCCGCGGGGGCCGGTCACGGCACGTCGTACCGGCTGGACTCCAGGAGCCATTCCAGCTGCGCCCTCGGCGCCGCGAGGAACGCGCACGCGACCTTGCTGACCTCCCTGGCCTGGCCGGTCGACAGCTCGAACCGGTCGAACAGCGCCGGCAGCCGGCGCGCGGAGATCCGCAGATCCTCGGCGCGGACGGCGATCCGGTCGTTCACCCAGGTGACGGCGGCGCCGTCGGAGAGCCCGAACGCGGTCGCGGCGACCGTCACGTAGTTGTGCACGTCGCCGTTGGCCCGCTCCTTGTGGTGCGAGGCGACGTCGTTGCACCACGCGGTGACGTCGTTGCAGGCGTCCACCAGCGTCCGCCACGTCGTGCTCTCGCGCAGCCCCGCGGGCACCTCCACCCCCAGGCATGGCTCCACCAGGTCGAACAGGTAGGGGCCCGCGGTGCCCCGCCGCAGCCGCGGATACTCCGCGGGGGAGGGCACCCGGCCCGCGCACCGGTTCTCGGCCTCGACGCGGCACGCCTCGCCCTGCGCGGCCAGCCCCGCCAGGAACCGGTGCCGCCACCGGGTGCTCATCCGCCCCGCGGTGATCTTCCAGAGGTCGGCGAAGGCGATCTCGACGGGCGAGGAGGCGTGGACGGGAGCGCGCGCGACGAGGTCGAGCCTGGCGAAGGTGGTCTCCACGATCTCGGCCGCGCGCCCGGCGGGCTTCTCGTCCCACTCGTCGTCGAAATGGAACAGCCAGGTCAGCCATTTGGCGAACAGCAGCGCCGCCTCCACGCCGAACCCGGCGAAGGCCCGGCCCGCCATCCGCTCGAACCCGGCGCGCGGGGGAGCCTCCAGCCCGGTCTCGCGAGCCCAGCCGGCGAGTCCGGCGCCGATCAGGTCGACCGAGGGATGCATCCGGCACGGTGCGGACATCGCCGGTACGAGCTCGGCGAGGGGGAGCAGCGAAGCCGCGGCCACCCCGGAGGGGGATGGCGGCTCCGGACATCCCGCGGTCCCGGGGGGCGGGGCGGCGAAGGGACGCATGACAGGTGCGGGGGATGGATGCAGGGAGTGCGACAAGGGCTGTGAGTGGGGTCGGGGAAAGGTCAGGGGATCGCCGAACGTTGGGGTGAGAGCCACTACAGCGGACCGAACAGCCAGTTGCCGGCCACGTCCGGATCGGCGCTCGTGTAGAACTGCCGGGTCGCCTCGACCAGTTCGCCCACGGACACCGCGCCGTCGCCGTCGCCGTCGAGCCGCTGGAAGGCGGCCGTCACATCCTCGCGGGAGGTGCCGAACGCGGCCATCATGACCCAGAACTCGTCCGGCCCGACGACGCCGTCGCCGTCGGGGTCGCACAGCCAGGCCACCGCCTCGGCTGCGGGCCCGAAGACCGCGTCGAACCGGTCGCCCTCGACGAACGCGGAGGTCATGCCGGCGCGGAACTCCTCCGCTGAGATCGCACGGTCGCCGTCGGTGTCGATCTCCGCGGCCAGCGTCCGCCAGATCCCCTCGAAGCCCTGCTCGAGCCTGCTGCCGGCCGGGGAGGTCGGCGACTCACCGAAGCCGACGAGGATCCGGGCTCCGAGGCCGAGAAGGTCCTCGCGCCCGATCGATCCGCTGCCGTCGACGTCCATGTGCTCGAAGGCACGGTCGAGCTTGCGGTTGAGGAGCCTGGTGCTCATCGTTTACTCCGTCGTCACTTGATGGACTCGAACTGTTACCCTAAGTGACGATAGCGGGGCCTTTCCAGGAGCCACTCCAGATAAGCCTTCGGGATGGTCAAGAAAGCACATGCCACCCGCGTCACGTCCTGGGAGGCGGCGAGGCCGAGACCGTGCCGTTCGGTGAGCGCCGGGATCGCGCGGGCCGCCGTCCACAACTCCTCCATCCGGGCGGCCACGCGGTCGATCACCGACTCCTCCGCCTCCTGACTGGAGCGTTCCAGGAACGCGCCTGGCGCGCCGTCCTGTTCGGCCGCCGCCTCCGCGCACCAGGCGGTCACGTCGCCGCTCGCCTCGACGAGCGTCCGCCAGCGCGGGCTCCGCCGCACCGGGGCGGGCACCTCCACCCCGTAGCAGGGCTCCACCAGGTCCAGCGGCAGGCGGCCGAAGGCGTTCGCGGGCACGCCGGTGGCCAGTCCGGCGGTGAAGCGCTCGCGCCACGCGTCACTCATCCTGGGGGCGCAGGCTCCCCAGAGATCGGCGAAGGCCCGCGTCAGCGGTGCCGTGCCCGGCTCGCCGCCCCCGGCCACGGCGAGGACCGGGGTGAGCGCCGCGGGCTCCTCGCGCAGCCGCGCCCCCCAGGTCAGCCAGCGGGCGAGCAGCGTGACCGCGCGGGTTTCGCAGCGGGCGAACGCCCGCCCGGCCAGCCAGGAGGCGGCGGGGGCCGGGGCCAGCCCGGCCGCCCGGGCCCAGTCGGACGCGGCGGCCTCGACCAGGTGTATCGACGGGTGGACGGGGCAGGGCATCGTCAACGCCGCGAGGCGTTCGGTGAGCCTGACCGGTGGCGAGACCGCGTACGGTGGTTCGTGAACTTCGGTGCGCGTCATCGTTTCCCCCCGGATCGAACCTCCAGCGACTCCGGTCGCACACTGTAAGAGGGGACGGGGCCTGTCGCGCGGAGGCGCGACGCGCATCTCACTGTTCTTCCTCGTAACGTGTGCGAAACACTTAGCGGGCAAACTGATAGACCACCAGGCGTGTCGCAGCACGTCGGCAATGAAGGAGAAGCCTTGGACCGCCAGCAGGAGTTCGTTCTCCGCACCCTTGAGGAGCGCGACATCCGGTTCATCCGGCTGTGGTTCACCGACGTGCTCGGGTTCCTGAAGTCGGTGGCCATCGCCCCGGCCGAACTTGAGGGAGCCTTCGCCGAGGGCATCGGCTTCGACGGCTCGGCGATCGAGGGCTTCGCCCGGGTCTACGAGTCGGACATGCTCGCCAAGCCCGACCCGTCGACCTTCCAGATCCTTCCGTGGCGCAGCGAGACGCCGGGCGCGGCCCGGATGTTCTGCGACATCCTCATGCCGGACGGCTCGCCCTCACACGCGGACCCGCGCTGGGTGCTCAAGCGCACCCTGTCGAAGGCCTCCGACATGGGCTTCAGTTTCTACACCCACCCGGAGATCGAGTTCTTCCTGTTGAAGAACCGGCCCGAGGGCGGTGAGCGGCCCGAGCCGATCGACGACGGCGGCTACTTCGACCACACCCCGCACAGCTCCGGCCACGACTTCCGGCGTAACGCGATCATGATGCTGGAGTCGATGGGCATCTCCGTCGAGTACAGCCACCACGAGGGCGGTCCGGGCCAGCAGGAGATCGACCTGCGCTACGCCGACGCGCTCACCACCGCCGACAACATCATGACCTTCCGCCTGGTCATGAAGGAGGTCGCGCTGGAGCAGGGCATCTGGGCGAGCTTCATGCCCAAGCCCTTCACCGAGCATCCCGGCTCCGGCATGCACACCCACATGTCGCTCTTCGAGGGCGACCGTAACGCCTTCTACGAGCCGGGCGCCGACTACCAGCTCTCCAAGATCGGCCGCTCCTTCATAGGGGGTCTGCTGGTGCACGCCGCCGAGATCACCGCGGTCTGCAACCAGTGGGTCAACTCCTACAAGCGGCTCTGGGGCGGCGCCGAGGCGATCGCCGGAGCCGGCGGCGAGGCCCCGAGCTACATCTCCTGGGGCCACAACAACCGCTCGGCCCTGGTCCGGGTGCCGATGTACAAGCCGCACAAGGGCGGCTCGACCCGCATCGAGTTCCGCTCGCTCGACTCCGCCTGCAACCCCTACCTGGCCTTCGCCGTGATCCTGGCGGCCGGTCTGAGGGGAATCGAGGAGGGGTACGAGATGCCCCCCGGCGCCGAGGACGACGTCTGGGCGCTGACCTCGGCCGAGCGCAGGGCGCTGGGCATCCAGCCGCTGCCCCAGTCGCTGGACGAGGCCATCGCGGTCATGGAGCGCAGCGAGCTCGTCGCCGAGACCCTCGGCGAGCACGTCTTCGACTACTTCCTGCGCAACAAGCGCGCCGAGTGGAACGAATACCGCCGCCAGGTCACCGAATTCGAGCTCGGCCGCTACCTGCCGGTCCTCTAGTCGCCTCCGCGTTTCCGGCGCGGCGGGCGGCAGGGCTCCCGTCGCGCCGACGACGACCGCGCGAACCGTGCCGTACGGTCGCCGGTGGTGTGCCGACATCTCTCGGGGACAGGTAATCCGACGCCGCCCGCCGAACGTCATACCGGTGTTACCCGCTGCTAATCGAGGCGTCATCGACCCCGAGTTGGCTGTATGTACAAGCAGTCCGGTAAAATCGGCCAGTCCGAATACCGTTGTTTTTGAGGATAAATCGCCCTAAAGGCGACAGGAGGTGCGGCATGACGACGGCTGCCGAGCTGCAGACCGTGCTGACCGTTCCGGCGCGTTTCCGCGGTCCCGAGGGGTCCGCGAACGGCGGATGGATCGCGGGCACGGTCTCCGAGGCGTTGCACGGCGCCCGGCACGACTCGGCCGTCGAGGTCACGCTGCACGCGCCCACGCCACTGGACACCGAGCTGTCCCTGCGCCACCTCGCCAACACCACGACCCTCACCGACGGTGAGAGGCTCCTCGTCGAGGCCATCACGGTCACCGAGGAGTTCGACGTACCGGCCTTCGTGCCCTTCAACGAGGCGGCGCGGGCCGAGGGCGGCTTCGCCGGCCTCGTCGAACACGCCTTCCCCGGCTGCTTCGCGTGCGGCATGCGCGATCCCGGTGACGGCCTGCGGATCTTCCCCGGCCCGGTCTCCGGCACCGGCCTGATCGCCGCCGGCTGGCGGGTCCCGATGACCGTCACCGACGAGGACGGCGCCGTCCCCGACGCGATCGTCTGGGCAGCCCTCGACTGCCCCACCGGCTGGGCGCACTTCAAGCCGGGCGAGTTCGCCCTGCTCGGCCGGCTGACCGCGCGGCTGCGCCGCCGGATCTACCCCGGCGGCACCTACTCCGTCGTCGCCCGCGCCAGTGGCCGCGAGGGACGCAAGCTCTTCGGGGAGAGCGCCATCTACGAGACCGACGGCACCCTGGTCGCCGCCGCCAAGGCCGTCTGGATCGCTCCCGCCTAGGTCCCGCCCCCGGAATCCCTGCCCGCCGTGGCCCGTCGGGCGGTTCCCCGCCTCGGCGGGATCCACCGGACAGGGCCTGGCGCGGGCGATCGCGGAACACCCCGAGACAGGCGGCACGCCGTCTCGGGGAGGCCCGGCGAAGATCTGTGATCCACCGCACCGGGCCACACCCGTGGAGATTGTCATCGGGCTGACAAGCGCGAGGTGATAAATCGCCCTGAGGCGTCGAGCTTTCCGCGCGGCGGGCGATTAGCTTCGGCAGGCATGGCATACTCCTCCGCCGTCGCGCCGCAGGACCTCGCCGACCGGCCCGTGCCGTGGTTCGAACGCCTCCTGATCGTCCTGTTCGTCGTCGCCCCCTTCCTCGCCGTCCTGGCCGCCGTGCCCTTCGCCTGGGGGTGGGGGCTCGGGTGGCGGGACGTGGTCATCGCCGCGGTGATGTACCTCGTCACCGGGTTCGGCGTCACCGTCGGCTACCACCGGCACTTCACCCACCGCTCGTTCCAGGCCCCCGCCTGGCTCCGGGTGGTGCTGGCGATCGCCGGGGGCATGTCGTTGCAGGGCCCGGTGATCCGCTGGGTGGCCGACCACCGCCGGCACCACAAGTACGCCGACAGGGACGGCGACCCGCACTCGCCGTGGCGCTTCGGGCCCGGATTCACCGGGCTGTCCAGGGGACTCTTCCACGCCCATGTCGGCTGGCTGTTCAGTCCCGAGCAGACCTCCAGGCGGCGTTTCTGCCCCGACCTCCTCGCCGACCGGCCGATCAGATTCCTCTCGCACAACCTGGCCTACGTGCCGGTCGTGCTGCTCTCGGTGGGCCTGCCCGCGCTGGCCGGGGGACTGTGGGGTGGCTCCTGGCAGGCCGCGCTCACCGCGGGTTTCTGGGGCGGTCCGGTACGCGTCTTCGTCCTGCACCACGTGACCTGGTCGATCAACTCGATCTGCCACACGTTCGGCAGGGAGGAGTTCTCCGTCAGGGACCGCTCCCGCAACGTGTGGTGGCTCGCGGTGGTCTCGCTGGGAGAGGCGTGGCACAACCTGCACCATGCCGACCCCACCTGTGCCAGGCACGGTGTCCTGCGCGGCCAGGTCGACCCGAGCGCCCGGCTGATCTGGCTGCTGGAGCGGGCGGGCTGGGCCACCGACGTCCGCTGGCCCGACGCCGGACGGCTGGCCGCCCGCCGGGTGACCAGGACCGCCTGACGCCGGTGCCCGCCCGTGCGTTCCCCGCGGTCAGCGGGTGAGGCGCTCGGCGATCAGCGAGGCGCAGCGGTCGTCGAAGAGGATCGTGTAGTGGTTGCAGTCCTCGACCACCTCGTCCTTCAGCGAGGGCAGCCGCGCGGTCCACGCGGCGGCGAGCTCGTCGGGCAACATGCCGACCGGCTGGTTCAGCAGTCCCCGGGGGGCACGCAGCAGCGACAGGGGTGAGGTGATCGCCGACAGCGCGGCACCGATCGCCTCGTCCTCGGTGAGCATCCACCGGCCGTCCTCGCGGACCGGCTCCTGCCGTACCCGCGAGCGCACCGCGCCTTCCGGTCCCGAGGCGTCGTAGCGGACGTACTCCTCCGCCTCCTCGGTCCACGCGTCGACGAAGGCCGGGTGGGCCTTGAAGAAGTCCACGTACGCGTCGACGCTCGGGAAGGTCTGCTCCAGCCGGGCGACGGCGGGCCCGAGTATGGCCTCGATGACCGCGTTGGGGTCCGCGCCGGGAGGCATCGGCAGCGGGAGGCCGCCGTCGACCAGCACGACCCTGGCGTAGTCGTGGCCCGCCGCGGCGAGCGCGGTGACGTAGGCGCCCATCGAGTGGCCGGTGAGCACGATGTCGGACTCCGCGCCCACGGACCGGGCGACGAGGTTCACGTCCTCGGCGTGCCTGGCCAGACCGTACGGGCCGGGGAGCCCGGCGCTGTGGCCCCGGCCGCGCAGGTCCATCGCGACCAGCGACCAGTCGGCGGGCAGCCTGCGGGCGACGCCGGTCCATGACATGAGCGAGGCGGTGATGCCGTGTACGGCCACGATCACGCGCGGCCCGGTTCCGAACCTGGCGACGCGCAGCGCGCCGCCGGGGACCTCGACATCACTCAGGACGGGATTCATCGGCTCTCCTCAAGTACGGATACCTCTGCCTTCCGGCGAAGGGGAGAAGGCGGCCCGGTGCCGCGTGCCTCGGCAATGTATCCGGTGGCGGCCACGGCCAGGTCACCGGGAGGACGGCGGCGGGTGCCTCCGCTCAAGGCCGGCATCCTTTCGGGAGGTCCCGGTCTCCTGCGTCCACTCCCGCGCGGGGCTTATCCACATTTCAGCCCATAATTGCCGTATGAGAATTACCGTCATCGAGCACGAGGCGGACGCGGGCCTCGGGTTCCTCGCCGACTGGCTGTCCGGAGCCGGGGTCGCCTGCGAGATTGTCCGGCCCTACCTGGGTGAGGCCGTGCCCGAGCGGGCCGCCGACGGGCTGATCGTCCTCGGCGGCGAGGCGGCGGCCTGGGAGGACGAGCAGTATCCCTGGCTGCCCGCCACCCGAGACCTGATCCGCGGCTGTGTCGAGGCGGGCGTGCCCACCCTGGGGATCTGCCTGGGCGCCCAGCTCATGACGCTCGCCTGCGGCGGCGCCGTCGAGCGCGGAGAGCACGGGCTGGAGGTCGGCGCGACCGAGGTCGTCCCGCTGCCGGCCGCCGGGGCGGACCCGCTGTTCGCCGGTCTCGCCACCTCCCCCGCCGTCCAGTACCACCGCGACGCGATCACGCGGCTCCCCGCGGGCGCGGTGCCGCTGGCCACCGGCGACCCCTACCCCAACCAGGCGTACCGGCTGGGGGAGAACGCCTGGGCGGTGCAGTTCCACCCCGAGGCCACCCCGGAGATCTTCGCCGGCTGGACAGCCGGCTCGGCCGACCGGCTGACCGACCTGGGTCACCCGGTCGAGGAGCTCAACGCGCAGGTGAAGGAGGCCAGAGAGCGGCTCGTCGCCGCCTGGAAGCCGCTCGCCGAGCGATTCGCCACCGCCGTCCAAACCGCGTGACCGAGCGATTACGTTCCGAATCCGCTAACGACGGCGCACAGTTTCGGGATTAACCTGTGCGGCGACGCTCCGAATGCCCAAGGTGCGCGCCGAGGCCGACGCGACCGCGAGGGGCGTGCACCTTTGATCGCTCGGGGTAAGGATTGAGGAAGGGCACCCGTGCCTGTGATCGAGGACCATGGAGGGTCGGTGGAGACCGTGCCCCGGATGCAGACGACCGCCGGGCGTCTGGCCAGGCTCGGCTTCGCCGACGGGGCCAGGGCCGAGCGGCTGCTCGACGAATTGGGGCCGGAGGCCTTCGGAGACATCGACCTGCTGACCTCGCTGGTCGCCGCGGCCGATCCCGACCTGGCGCTCACCTCGCTGAACCGGCTGGCCGAGCAGGACCCCAGCGTGCTTGGAGCGCTCCGAGCGGACTCTGGGCTGCGAGACCGGTTGCTCGGCGTCTTCGGCGTCAGCGCCGCGCTCGGCGACCATGTCGTCAGGCACCCGGAGCACTGGCGCCTGCTCGGCGGGGCGTCGGCGATGGGGCGCCCGGGCGAGGGGGAACTCCGCGCGGAACTGCTGCTCGCGGTCGGCGCCGAGCCCGACGACCCCGAGCCGAGGGCCGCGGACGCCTCCACCGACACCCTCTCGGCGCTGCGCGTCGCCTACCGGGGCCGCCTGCTCCACCTCGCCGCGCGCGACGTCACCGGGGCCGTCTCGCTGTCGGAGGTGACCGCCGAGCTGTCCGACCTGGCCGGGGCCGCGCTGGAGGCGGGGCTCGCCGTCGCCAGGTCGGAGCACCCGGAGGCGGGGGCGGTGCGGCTGGCCGTCATCGGCATGGGCAAGTGCGGGGCACGCGAGCTCAACTACATCAGCGACGTCGACGTCGTCTTCGTGGCCGAGCCGAGAGAGGGCGCCGACGACTCCCTCGACGAGCACGGGGCCATCAAGCTCGCCACCCGGCTGGCCCAGGGCATGATGCGCGCCTGTTCGACCAGCACCCCGGAGGGGGCGCTGTGGGAGGTCGACGCGGCGCTGCGCCCCGAGGGCAAGGCCGGGCCGCTGGTCCGCACCCTCGCCAGCCACCTGGCCTACTACCGGCGCTGGGCCAAGACGTGGGAGTTCCAGGCACTGCTGAAGGCGCGGCCGGTCGCGGGTGACACCGAACTCGGCGAGCAGTACGTCGCCGCGGTGAACGAGATGGTCTGGCAGGCCGCCACCCGGGACAAGTTCGTCGAGGACGTGCAGGCCATGCGCCGCCGGGTGGAGGACCACGTCCGCGGTGGCGAGGCGGAGCGCCAGCTCAAGCTCGGGCCGGGCGGGCTGCGCGACATCGAGTTCGCGGTGCAGCTGCTCCAGCTCGTCCACGGCCGTCTCGACCCGCTGCTGCGCCGCCGTGCCACGCTTCCCGCGCTCGCCGCCCTCTCCCGCGGCGGCTACGTGGGCAGGGACGACGCCAAGGCACTCGCCGAGGCGTACACCTTCCTGCGCCAGGTCGAGCACCTCATCCAGCTGCACCGGCTCCGCCGCACGCATGTGGTGCCCGAGGGAAACGCCGACCTGCGCCGCCTCGGCAGGAGCCTGGGCATGACCGCCGACCCGGTGGGAGAGTTCACCACCAGGTGGCGGCGGCACGCCATGGAGGCACGGCGCCTGCACGAGAAGCTGTTCTACCGGCCGCTGCTGCAGGCGGTGGCCCGGCTGCCCGAGTCCGAGGACCGGCTCTCCACCACCGCGGCCAAGGCCCGCCTGGAGGCGCTCGGCTACAAGGACCCGGCCGGGGCGCTGCGCCACATCAGCGCGCTGACCACGGGGGTCTCCCGTCGTGCCGCGATCCAGCGCACCCTCCTTCCGGTCATGCTCGGCTGGTTCGCCGACGCCCCCGACCCCGACGCCGGCCTGCTCGGCTTCCGCCAGGTCTCCGACAAGCTCGGCTCCACCCCGTGGTACCTGCGACTGCTGCGCGACGAGACCGCGGTGGCCTCGCAGCTGGCCCGGATGCTCGGTACCAGCCGTTACGTGACGGGACTGCTGATGAACGCACCGGAGTCGGTCGCGATGCTCGGCTCGGACACCGAACTGGCCCCCAGGCCCGCCGAGGCGCTGCTGTCGGAGGCGCGGACCGTGGTCGCCCGTCATCCGGGGGACGCCGAGGGCGCGGTGGCCGCGGTCCGAGGGCTGCGCCGCAGGGAACTGCTCCGCACCGCCGTCGCCGACCTCTCCGGGCTCATCGACATCGAGGAGGTCGGCCGGACGCTGTCCGGGCTCAACGACGTGACGATCCAGGCCGCGCTCGACGCCGCGATCGACAAGGTCGAGATGGAACGCCGTAGCCCGCTGGGCACCAAGTTCGCGGTGATCGCGATGGGCCGCCTGGGCGGGATCGAGTCCTCCTACGGCAGTGACGCCGACGTGATGTTCGTGCACTCGCCGCTGGAGGGGGTGGCCGAGCGCGAGGCCACCGAGATGGCGTTCGAGGTGGCCAACGAGCTGCGCCGGCTGCTGTCCCTGCCCGCCCCCGACCCGCCGCTGCTCATCGACCCCGGCCTGCGTCCCGAGGGCAAGGCCGGGCCACTGGTCCGCACCCTGGCCTCGTACGCCGCCTACTACGAGCGGTGGTCCTCGCCGTGGGAGTCGCAGGCGCTGCTGCGCGCCCGCTTCTCCGCCGGGGACGCCGAGCTCGGTGTCGGCCTGCTGCACCTGGCCGACCCGCTGCGCTATCCGCCGGAGGGCATCTCCGAGGCGGCGGTGGTGGAGATCCGCAGGCTCAAGGCCCGGATGGAGGCCGAACGCCTCCCGCGCGGCACCGATCCCGCCCTGCACACCAAGCTCGGCCCCGGCGGGCTGTCCGATGTGGAGTGGGTGGCCCAGCTCATCCAGCTCCGCCACGCCGGGCGCCTCCCGGCGCTGCGGACCACCCGCACCCTGGAGGCGCTGAGCGCGGCGGTCGCCGAGGGGCTGCTCGCTGAGGCCGACGAGGCGGTGCTCGCCAAGGCATGGCGGTTCGCCTCGCGCATCCGCGACGCCATCGTCGCGGTCCGGGGCCGGGCCTCGGACACGGTCCCGGTGGACGCCCGCGAGCGCATGCTCATCGCCCGTGCCCTCGGCTACCCGCCCGACGGTACGGAGGACTTCGTGGACGACTACCGCCGCGCCACCCGCCGGGCCCGCCGGGTCGTGGAGCGCGTCTTCTACGAGGGCTGACCCGTCCGGCGCGGATCGTGAGGTCACGAAAACCGGCCCGTTTTCGGTGATCGCGTTGCGCCGCCCGGGGCGGGCGTGTATCAACGGTCCGGGTGATCCTTTTGATATCCGTTTACATTGATCTGGCCATCGGGCTGATCTTGGCCTTCCTGCTCCTGTCGCTCCTGGTGAGCGGGATCAACGAGGCCTTCGTACGGCTGCTCGGGATCCGCAGCAAGTTCCTCTGGGCCTACCTCAGGGACACCCTGGACGGCCCTGAGGGCGGCAGGTCGTGGATCCCGTCGAAGGTAGCCGACGTCTTCGCGAAGCTGCCCTTCTCCAGTGACGATCCGCGCCCGGCGCACAGTCCGGATCCGGCGCCCGCGGTGGTCGAGCCGCTGCGGGTCGACCCCGTCGAGGCCCCGGCGGCCGAGGGGGGCGCGTCCTCGGACGCTGTCTCCTCGGACGCTGTCTCCTCAGGCGCTGTTCCCTCGGGCGGCGTTCCCTCGGGCGGCGTTCCCTCGGAGGGCGTTCCCGAGGCGCCGGGAGACCTCGCGGAGCGGCCCGCGCCGCCGGTCGACATGACCACGCGGCTGTACGAGCGGCTCCAGGAGATCGACCACCCCAAGGGCACCCGCACCAGCATCGCGAACATCCCGCCCGAGCGGTTCTCCGGCGCCGTGATGGAACTGGTCGCCGCGGAGGAGGGCGGGATCGACGGCCTGCTGGCCAAGCTGGAGGCCATCCGCAGCCCTCTCGCGGGCCACCTCAAGGGCGTCTGGCAGGGGGCACAGCGGGACGCGCAGAAGTTCCGGCAGGGCGTCGAGGACTGGTTCAACGGGGAGATGCAGCGCCTTTCCACGCTCTACGCCCGCTACGTCAGGTGGGTGGTGTTCGTCCTGGGGGTGGTGCTGACCCTGCTGTTCAGCATGGACGCGCTGGAGTACGGCAAGACCCTGCTGCGCGACAACGCCTACCGGGCGGGGGTGTCCGCCATCGCGGGCGGCGGCGGGGAGGCGTACGCCGCGCTGAGGGACAAGTGCGCCGGTGCCGAGCCCGGCCTCGCCGAGCCGTACCAGTGCGTGACCGAGTCCCTCAGCTCCCCGGCGCTGGTCAAGATCTTCGACCATGCGATCGTGAGCGTCACGATCCCCCCCGACGGCTCCGACGATCCTTCCTTCCACTGGAACGGCGGAGCCTGGTGGGACCGGCTCGTCACCCCCGGCCACTGGCCGGGGTACCTGCTCACCATGGTGGCGCTGCTGTTCGGCGCCTCGTTCTGGTGGGACGTGCTGCGCCGCCTGACCGGCGTCCGGGGCAACCGTTCCTAGCCCCGTCGCGCCGCTGTTCGGTGCCCGGTGCGACCGTCCCTAGCGGAGCTCGGCCAGCAGCAGGTCGACCTGGGGGAGCGGGTCGGGTCCGAACGGGCGGACCACGACGGTGCGGGCACCCGCCTCCCACAGTGACCTGACCTGGTCGGCGGCCTCTTCGGCGGACCCCGCCGCCATCACCACCTCGCCCGGGGGGATCTTCAGGAACTCGGCGGAACCCTCGGCCAGCGCGGTGACCGTCGCGGCGTCGTCGCCGACGTAGAGGTTGACGAAGACCACCAGTTCGTGATCGCCCCCGCCGGTCAGCGTGAGGGCCTCCTCGATCTTCCCGGCACCGACCCCCTCGGGCAGGATCGTGCCCTGCGCCACCCGTCCGGACAGTTCCAGTGAGCGGGGCCGCAGCACCCCGGCCAGCAGCGGCGGCACGACGGCGGGGGGATGCACCAGGCGCACCCCGTCGAGTTGTACGGCCTTGCCCTCCATGGTGACCGTCTCGCCGCGCAGCAGGTCTCGTACCGCCGTGATCGTCTCCTCCAGCAGCGCCAGCGGCGAGGGTGCGAGAGCGCCCACCTGGCGCATCCAGTCCTGGACGCCGTGCCCGATGCCGGCCGCGAGCCGGCCCGGGTGCAGCCGGGCCAGGTTGCCCAGCTCCATGGCCAGCAGGGCGGGGTTGCGCAGCGGCGCCGGGGTGATCCCGATGCCCACCCGAAGGTGCTCGGTGACGGCGAGCGCGGTGGCGGCCGACGAGATCGCCCCGGTCCAGCCGAGATCCTCCACCACCCAGACGTCGTCCACCTCGGCCGCGTCCAGGTGGCGGCAGAAGGGGATGAGCGACTCGGGGGGAAGGTCGCGATCGAACATGACACCCAGACGCATGTCTCTCCTACGGTTGATGTCTTACCCGGTTCCTGCCGTGCGGTTCTCCTGGCGCCCCGTTCTCGGGGCGGCTCAGAGGGCCCCCGCGTAGCGGAAGTAGCCGGCGAGGTCGTCGAGGGCCGCGACGCGGTCGATCCGCACCTCGGTCCCGGTCCTCCGTGCATTGATCATCTTGCCCTGGCCGACGTAGACGCCGACATGATGGGTGCTGACCTTACGCTTGCCGATCTTGCCGTAGAAGACGAGGTCTCCCGGCCTGGCCATGGCGGCGGGGATCCTCTTGAGCCGCTTCACATGGTCGTCGGTGTTGCCGGGCCCCAGCACGTCGCGCCCGTAGGCGAGGTGGTAGACCCAGCGGGCGAGACCGGAGCAGTCCAGGCCGAGGGTCCGGGTGGCCGGGCAGGGCAGGATCGCCCCCGTGTAGCCCTGGCAGGTGCCCAGGGAGGGGCCCGGCCTCTCGCTGTGACCGCCGCCCCAGGAGTACGGGATCCCGCCGCCCCGCCAGCCGGGCTGGTGCCGTCCGGCCTCGATCGCGTACGCGATGGTGGTGATCCGGTTGAGGGCGACCGGCAGGGTCGGCACCGAGGCGCTCAGCAGCAGGAGCATTCCCAGCAGCGCGGCCGCCGTGGCCTGCCGCCGGTGCCCGAGAAGATCGCGAAGTCGGTGAGGGCCGGCCTCTGTCACGTCACCTCGCCTGATTTATCCACATAAGTCAGGACCAGTCTGCCCAAAAACCCGGCCCAGCGCGTCTCAGGAAGACTTCGGGGAGACTCCGCCCGGTCACCTTCACGGCCGACCAGCGACCGTACGAGTCCCGTCGGCTGCTCGCCGCCCGCAGGCTCCACGACGCTGAACGGCACCTACCGTTGGTCGAGACAGACGGTCGCTGCCCGCAGGATCATCCGTCGGTCAGGACACCGGGCCGCTGCCACCCGGGACGTCCCGCGGCCCTCACCGGGCGTCCCCTCGCCTTGATGGGCTTTTGCGAGCAGGTGGAAAGCGCCCGGCATGCCGCGACCCGCGTGCCGGGCACGCGGGTCGCGGTGAAGCGGGCGACGCCGTGCGCCGCCTCCGCGGTGATCAGTTGCCGTCCCCGTCGTCGTCCACACCGCCGTCGTCGTCCACCGCGGGTCCGGTCGTGTTGACCACGTCCGGGCCGTCGTCCCTGTCGTCGTCACCGTCGCCCCCGCAACCGCCGACCAGGCCGACGAGCGCCGCCGTCGCCGCGGCGGCCAGCGCCGCCTTCCGGGTGGTCTGAGCAAGCATGCGCAACCTCCAGGTAGTGATCTCCGGCCGGGCCCGTTGCCGCCCGGCCCCACCCCCTCTGTCCCGTTCGCCGGCGATCTAACGGCAGGAGGGGGGCCGTCCTTGATCGTGAGGACTGCGGGGTGCGCGCCCTCGTTACCGATGACCAGTAGGCGACTGTCGGCCGAACCCGTACCCGTTCCTGGTGACGGTCGCGCCGTCCCGTCCGGCAGCGCCAGCCCGTACGCCACCACCTCCGGCGAACTGCGCCCGCCCCTCTCATCGTCCTCGTCAGACTCGGGACTATGCCCTGGCGGTCATCGCGGCGGGTGACGCGAACGCTCCCGGCGAGCAGATCGAGCGCCGGGTGGACTTCCGATTCGACTCCTTCCCCAGGTGAAAGGACACGGCCTCCGGCGGGCGTCCACGACCGTGCGCCGGCCGTCCGGGCCGCCAGTGGCGACGTCACCTCTGCCGAGCGTGTGGCCGAGACGGTCGTCAGGCCCCGGCCGATTCACCGGTGGGCGTCGCGTAGTGACGGCGCGGACGCCGGTTGTCCGGCAGATGGACTTCGCGCAGGAACGGCGGAAGCAGCCAGAGACGTCGCCCCCAGGCGGCGATCTTGCCGGTGAGTACGGCCTTCGGGCGGCTGACGCGACCGAAGAGCATCAGGTTCAGCGTTGGTGGGTCGAAGGCGAGGTGGACGTCGGTGCGAGCCGACGACTCCTCCACCCGCACCCGGCCGTCCTGCAGCACCAGCGTCGCCGGGGTGGTGTACCGGGAGTGGAACCGGACCGCGATGCGCCCGGACCGCTTGGGCCCGGCCGTGTCCAGCAGCCGCCCGTGATCCCCGCGGATCACCCCGATGAGGAACAGGTCGAAGAACAACGCGGCCTCGCGCGCCGGTATCGTCCACGGTGCGCGTCCGCTCCGGGCGATGTCCCAGCCATGCTGGTGTATCTCGTTGATCAGATGGGCGAGCAGCCCGGTTAGCGGAACGCGGGCCTCGCCGAGCCAGGGGATGGGCGTCGCCGGGTCCAGATGCTCGGTCACGCGCAGGAGCTCGCCGATGTCGGCACGTAGCCGCCGGGCCAGCACGGCCGGGTCGCGCTCCGGGTAGGACGCCAGAGCGAGGTCGTTGACGTCGGCCACGGTGTCCACGTTGGTGGACGCGATCGGCGCGGTGAGCTCGGGCATCGGGTGCGGGGTGCCGTCCTGGCGCACGATGACGGTGTAGAGGTGGGCGATGGCCGCGACGTGCGCGCCGGTCTCGGCGACGGTCCAGTCGCGCGTCGCCATCGTCTGGGGTGGGACGGAGGTCAGCAGGCGGGCGAATCGGTCACCGGCCTGCTCCAGCGTCGCGCGAACGGCGCGCGACTGATGGTTCGGTCTGGACACGGCCATGGCCCCCCTCGTCCGGATTACGATCAAGGTAACACCGGGCTCCGCGGCACGGTTCTTCCAACGTGCGTTCCTCGCCCTCGCCGTGCTCCGCACGGGAATGTCGATGATCGTTTTGGATGGCCGGTATCGTCACCGTGGCGCCGCCGCTCGTCCGGCGAGATCTCGGGTTCTCCCCGGCCACACTGACCTGGACGGTCGAGGCGTACCCGATGCTTCCGAGGGGTCGGACGGCTGGGTGGTCTGGCCGGGGGCAGGCGCGGGTTCGGCGCCGGGCCCGTCGCCACTGCGATGGTGCCGGTCCTCGTGGTCCTGTGCGGGTGCGGCGGTGGCCGAGCCGCGGACCGCCGCAACCAAGGAGTTGCCCGGGATGGCGGCGATCGATCACGCTGCGTCTGAGGCGTGTCGATCCCCACTCCCCGAGGAGCTTTCATGGCGCACATCACACTGGGCAACGATCATCCGGGCATCTCCGGCCTGTTCCACTACCGGCCGCAGACCGCGCGACCGATGAGTGAGCTGGCCGAGGTGCTCTTGCGCGGCGACAACTCGCTGTCCCGGGGTGAGCGGGAGCTGATCGCGGCCTACGTGTCCGCGCGGAACGACTGCCGGTTCTGCTTCTCCTCGCACGCCGCGTTCGCCGAGGCGCAACTGCCGGAGGGCACGGCCCCGGTCGAGGACATCTGCGCCAATCCGGCGGACGCCTCCATCTCCGAAAAGATGAAGGCGCTGCTGGACATCGCGGGAGCCGTACAGCAGAGCGGAAAGACGGTCACCGACCAGCAGGTGGCCGCGGCCAGGGCGGTGGGGGCGTCCGACGTGGAGATCCACGACGCGATCCTGATCGCGGCCGCCTTCTGCATGTTCAACCGGTACGTGGACGGCCTGGCCGCGTTCACCCCGGACGACCCTGCCGACTACAAGGTCATGGCCGACCGCATCGTCGAGGCCGGCTATCTGCGCGCGCTACCCGACCCGCGAAGCTGACCGAAGGCTCCGGGACGGTCAACACATGCCGACGTGGTCGGCGGTGCCGGTGACCGTCGTCCTCAGGGTGCCGGACGGGTAGGCCTTCACCGTCTTCACCATGGCGTGGATGCCGGACTTGTTGATATAAGCCATGACAAGTTTGCCCAATAACCCGGTCTGGCGCGTCTCTTGAAAGCTCCGGGGAGACTCTTCGCCCGGTCACCTTCGCGAACGACCCGCGGACCCGACCGCGCACCGCCCTGGACCGTACGAGGTCACCTGGCACCTACGCCGAGGAGTTCGACCTGTTGGCCGGGGCGCGCAGCCGTTGCGCATCACCTTCACGCACGCGACCGCGATGCCCCGGAGGCGTGGTCCGGGGCATCTTTCCCGACCGGTCAGACGGCGCTCTCGCCGAGCCAGACCAGGTCGGAGCCCAGTCGGCGCGCGGCCCGGTGGGCGTTCGTCCAGCGGCCGAACCCGTACCCGTTCCTGGTGACGGTCGCCGCCGTCCCGTCCGGCAGCGCCAGCCCGTACGCCACCACCTCCGGCGAACTGCGCCCATCCCTCTCGTCGTCCTCGTCGAACTCCTGGACCAGGGCGAACATGCGCGGGAGAGCATCGGGCGGCATGCGCGCACTCGCGTGCGCACTCTACGGGCAACGCTCGCCGAAGTCCGGGTCATGGCAGGCGGATGGCTGGTCGGAACCAGCGTGCTGCTCCATGTTGGTACTCCCTTCCGGTGCTGAACCTGAGTGGAGATCTGCTGGACGGCCTCGCTTCGATTTCTCTGCGTCTTTGATCAAACGCATAGCGTGACCATCGATGCCTCGGTAGCGTGACATCGAATTTACGAGCACGCAAGCTTGCCTGAAGAGCTTGTGGGACTTGTCCCGATTCACCCCTTATCGAATCAGTGACATGGGTGTCGCGAGCTCGAAGGAGACGACGATGGGCGCGAAACGAGGACCGACGTTGCGGGCGCAGTGGCTCGGCAAACGCCTCAAGGAGTGCCGGGAGTCGGCCAAGCTGACGCTCAGGCAGGCCGGTGACTACCTGCAGCGCGATGCCGCCACCATCAGCCGACTGGAGTCCGGCATCATTCCGGCGAGGGTGTCCGACGTGCTGGCCCTCCTCAACCTGTACGACGTCGGCGACCAGAAGATCCGCGACGGGCTAGAGCGGCTCAGCCGTGACATCTGGCGAAAGGGCTGGTGGGACGGCTACGCCACCGACTCTCTCGGTGGGATGTTCGATCACGTCTGGCTCGAAACCCGTGCGACGGGGATCCGCTCCTACGAGGCGATGGTCATCCCCGGTCTTCTCCAGACCCGGGACTACGCCCTGGCGGTCATCGCGGCGGGTGACGCGAACGCTCCTGGCGAGCAGATCGAGCGCTGGGTGGACTTCCGAATGGACCGGCAGCGCGTGCTCGACGCCGAGTCGGCTCCGAGTACAGAGATCGTTCTCGACGAGGCCGTGCTGCACCGCATGATCGGCGGCCCGAAGGTGATGCGCGCCCAGCTGGAACACCTGGCCAAGTCCATGTCGAGACCGAACGTGACCGTCCGGGTCCTGCCGTTCGCCGCCGGAGCGCATGCCTGCCTGGAGAGCTCTTTCACGATCTTTGTCATGCCGGAGCCTTACTCCGACGCGACCTATGTGGAGACCAGAGGGGGTGCCGTCTACACCGAAGCGGAGGGTGCCGAGATCTTCGCACGAGCGTACGATTCCCTACGTAGCACCGCGCTCACCCCGGATGGGTCTATGACCGCCATCCGGACCGCAATCGGTCGTGCCAAACGAGCGAGAGGTAGCACATGATGATCACCCCCGAGGAACTGGCGGGCGTCGCCTGGCACATCAGCACCAGGAGCGCCAACAGTAACGGGCAGTGCGTCGAGGCCGGCCCGCTGGCCGATGGCAGCGGGCGTGTCGCGGTACGGCACAGTCGTCGTCCCGGCGCCGAGGTGATCGTCTACACCCGCACCGAGTGGCGGGCATTCGTCGACGGCGTCAAGAACGGCGAATTCGACTTCTCTCCCAGGTAGAAGGGCACGGCCTCCGGCGGGCGTTCACGACCGTGCGCCGGCCGCCCTGGCCGTCAGGGGCGACACCGCCCCTGCCGAGCGCGTGGACGAGACGGTCGTTCAGTAACCGCGACTCTCGGCCGCTTGGCGGATCTTCGCTCCACCGTACTGACCGCGCGGGATGCATCCGGGACACGGACAGGGGAACCTGCCGTGGGCGTTGGGCATGTATCTCCAGCCGGTCACCTGGTTCACGCCGCGAACGCGGTGGACCTCCTTGGCGGTGATCGCCCGTGGGATGAAGATCTCGTAGCCTCGGGCGTCCTCGCACCCGGCGATCAGGGCCGCGGCCTCGGCGCTGGGGAGCCGCTCGTGTCCCCCGGAGAAGTAACCCACGAACACCGGCTCGTCATCGGGCACCCGAAAGTCGACGGCCACCATCACGGTGCGTCGGCCACCGCGTTTCAGCTCGCGAACCCACTGGTGAGTGAGCTGGTAGGAGGGGAGGATCGGCAGGCAGAACACTCCCGGCAGGCCGTCATGGTTCCGGCTCCGCGCGCGGATACCGGCCCGCCGCACCGAACGGACCTTCTTGGCCGCGGTGAGATGGACGAAAAGGGTCATGAGCCGTGCCATCCGGGGTGTGACATCCCGCCTGCCAAAAGCACCTCTTCCGGGAAGATCAATGAGAACGCGATCAGCAGCGTAGCCCGGCAGGTGAACATGCCAAACAGCTTTTCCACCGCAAAGCGGGCCGCAGCTATCACTACCTACGAAATTCTCCATGAATAGGGATGCCTCGGTCGTAGGCGGGTGGCTACGCTTCCCGACGAACGGGAGAAGGGGGCGGTCATGTGCGGCTGGGCTCAGAGGAGTATCGGATGCTGCGCTCCGATATGGGCCGGACGGTTCGGAGACCGAAGTGAATGACCTGCCAGAAGCCCGGCAGGCGGATCCGCGCGGCGACATCCGCTGGAGGACGTCCGCGATCGTGCTCGCCGCGCTCCTGGCCGTCTGCCTGGCCGTCGCGGGACTCGCGTGGAAGCGTGCGCACGACAGGGCCTCGGCTCAGGAACGGATCGCACTGGCTCATGGGCTCGCGCTGCACGCCGCGGACCTGCGCGACGCCGCCCCAGGCACGGCCCGGAACCTCGGCGTGGCCGCAGTCAAGATCCACTCTGACGGGCAGACCCGGGCGGGGCTGATCGACACGCTGGTCTGGGAGCGCGGCAGGGAGCTCACGCCGGACGCCTCCAGCGAGGTGGCACTGAGCGGCGACGGGCGGCTCGCTCTGACCGGTGACGGCGACGAGGTGAGCGTGTGGGACCTCACGGCCTGGCTCGATCCCAAGGTCATCCTGAAATCCGATCGGGCCGCCGCCTTGAAGGGCCACAAGGAGGGCGTGGACGCGGTGGCACTGTCCTTCGACGGGCGGACCGCGCTGACCGGCGACGAAGGCGCCACCTTCGTATGGGATCTCACCGATCCGGCCAAGCCGATCCGGGCGGCCACATTGGCAAGTGAGAGGAACAGCGGCAGCGTGCGGGCGCTGGCGTTGTCAGACGACGGCCGTACGGCGGTGATCGCCAACGACGCCGGTGACGTGACCGTGTGGAATCTGACCGACAGGTCTCGTCCAGCGCGCCTGTCGGTGACGAGAGCGCATGCCTCCTCCATTCGCAGCCTCGGGCTCAGCGCGAACGGTCGGACCGCCGTCACCGTGGACAACGATGACGCGGTGACGGTCTGGGACCTCGCCGACCCCTCGCATCCAGTCAAGTCGGCCGACCTGCCCCCGCCCGAGAGATCCGAGAGATCCATGGTGGCGACGGCGATGAGCGCGGACGGGCGTATCGTCCTCGTCGGGAACGGGCCTCGGGTCGAGGTCTGGAACCTCGATGACCAGTCGCGTCCGGCTCGCACGGCCGCGTTCGAGGTGCCCCTCGGTTACATGTATGACGTGGCCTTGACCCCCGACGGGAAGACCGCCCTGCTCGCCGGACCGAGCGATTTCACGATTCTCTGGGACCTCTCCGACCTGTCCAGGCCGACACGGCTGGCCGCGTTGAAGGGATACGCGAGGGAGATTGAATCCGTGGCTTTCAGTGCCGATGGCGGCATCGCCCTGACGGCCGGCCCCAGCGGGGTCTCCCTGTGGGATCTCAGGAATCTGGCCGAGGTCGTCGCTGATCCGGAGCAGGCGGCTTGCCACGGTCACACCAGCGCGCGGCTCAGCAAGGCGGACTGGGCTCGCTACGCGGGAGACGCGGACTGGTCGGACTACGGGGGAGAGGTCTCGGGCGGCCTTGCCGTTTGCTTCATCACTTCGGACCCCACATGACGCCCTTGCCGGGGAGTGCGCGGTAGCGGAGGGCCATCCCGGGCCACGGGCGGCCGGGTTCACCACCTGCGCGCACTTCGTGCCGCCGAGAGAGGAGCACATGCGAAAGGCCGTCGAGTGTGCCCTCCTGTGAGGGGCAGTCGACGGCCTTTCGCGAGACGCCTTAGTTTCCTGACCGGCGTTTACCCAAGTCAGAAGCCAGCGGCTCAGACGTCGTAGTAGAGCTCGAACTCGTGCGGGTGCGGGCGCAGCCGGATCGGGTCGATCTCGTTCTCGCGCTTGTAGGAGATCCAGGTCTCGATCAGGTCCGGCGTGAACACGCCGCCCTCCAGCAGGTACTCGTGGTCGGCCTCCAGGGCCGCGAGCACGTCCGTCAGTGAACCGGGGACCTGCGGGATGTTGCGGGCCTCCTCCGGGGGAAGCTCGTAGAGGTCCTTGTCGACCGGCTCGACCGGCTCGATCTTGTTGCGGATGCCGTCGATGCCGGCCATCAGCTGGGCGGCGAAGGCGAAGTACGGGTTGCACGACGGGTCCGGGACGCGGAACTCGATGCGCTTGGCCTTCGGGTTGGAGCCCGTGATCGGGATGCGGATGCACGCCGAGCGGTTGCGCTGGGAGTAGACCAGGTTGACCGGGGCCTCGTAGCCGGGCACCAGGCGGTGGTAGGAGTTCACCGTCGGGTTGGTGAAGGCCAGCAGCGACGGGGCGTGCTTGAGCAGGCCGCCGATGTAGTAGCGGGCGGTGTCGGACAGGCCCGCGTAGCCGACCTCGTCGTAGAAGAGCGGCGCGCCGTCCTTCCAGAGCGACTGGTGGCAGTGCATGCCGGAGCCGTTGTCACCGAAGATCGGCTTGGGCATGAAGGTGACCGTGTGGCCGTGCTCCAGGGCCGTGCTCTTGACGATGTACTTGTACAGCATCAGGGTGTCGGCGGCCTTGAGCAGCGTGTTGAACCGGAAGTCGATCTCCGCCTGGCCGGCCGTGCCCACCTCGTGGTGCTGCATCTCGACGTCGATGCCCGCGTCGATGAGGCGGCGCACCATCTCCGAACGCAGGTCGGTGAAGTGGTCCATCGGCGGGACCGGGAAGTAGCCGCCCTTGAACCGCGGCTTGTAACCGAGGTTGCCGCCCTCCTGGGCCTTGCCGCTGTTCCAGGCACCCTCGATCGAGTCGATGTGGTAGTAGCTGGTGTGCGCGTTGGTCTCGAAGCGCACGTCGTCGAAGATGTAGAACTCGGCCTCGGGGCCGAAGTAGACGGTGTCGGCGATGCCGGTGCCCTTGAGGTACTCCTCCGCCTTGCGGGCGACGTTGCGCGGGTCGCGGCTGTAGGCCTCGCCCGTCAGCGGGTCGTGCACGAAGAAGTTGATGTTGAGCGTCTTGTGCTGCCGGAACGGGTCGAGCACGGCCGTGGACGGGTCGGGCAGCAGCAGCATGTCCGACTCGTGGATGGCCTGGAAACCGCGGATCGACGAGCCGTCGAACATGAGACCGTCGGTGAAGACGCCGGCTCCGAAGTTCTCCGAAGGGAACGTGAAGTGGTGCGTCGTCCCCGGCAGGTCGGTGAACCTGACATCGACGAACTGCACTCCTTCGTCCTTGATGAACTTCAGGACGTCGTCGGCGGAGTTGAACACGCGAACCTCCCATGGGGCACGGGCTATCAGGCCGAAGGTATGCCTGCGCCGTTACCGCCCCGTGTCTCGTTTGTTTCACTCGTGTTAAGCGAAAGTCGCCTTCACGCTAGTTCTCGGACCCCGTCTGGACGGGTATACCGAGCCTTCCTTTGCCCGGTTTTGCCGGATTTTCACGTGTTCGACTTCAGTACCCTGCACTCATCCGAGGGCTCGTCCTCAAGCGAATAGGGGTCCACGGGAGGGCCGTCGGCCTTCAGCTTCCGGTCGGGAGACGAGTCCGGATAGAACGGGTGGATATAGGCGTCGTCGACGTCGCACCGGGCCGGGGCGGCCCCACCACCGTTCCAGTTCTTGACCCAGAAGCGCAGCCGGCCGTCCTGGCGCCACACGTCCAGTTCACCGATGTTGTGTACAACGAGCCTGGTCAGGGTGTCCGGCCGGCCCGGTCGCCGGATCGCGTACACGAACAGATAGTTGACCTTGACCTGGACGCCCCTGAGACCGTTCTCCTTGAAGGTCGACAGCCGGGTCCTGCCGTGGACCTTGAAGGTCTCGCTGACGAGCTCGGCGCTCTTCGGGGCCAGGCCGACCACCCAGGCCCGGCTCTCGTACGCGTTCTTCCTGCCGGGGTGCTTGAGTCCCTTGACGAACGGTGCGCGCTGCTCGGGGTCCAGCAGCCGGATCAGCTTGTTCGGTCTGCCGCCCAGCAGCACCTTCCGGTCCAGGTGCGAGGCCGCCAGAAGCTCTTTCGCGTGCCGGATGGCCGCGGCCACCTCCTTGCGGCTCAGCCCGCCGATCGCTCTGGGCTCCGGCATGACCAGCCCCTTTATGCCATCGGCGTACTTCTGGGCCGGTGAGCCGTCGAAGGGGGAGACCTGCGCCGGCTCCACCGGGGCCGGTTCGGCGCTCCGCCCGGCCGTCGGATCGGCGGACGGATCGATGCCGAAGTCCGCGAGGACGGCGGCGCGGACCTGCTCGGCGGTTTCGGGCCGGTAGACGACGAACCCTCCGGCCGCCGCCACCAGGACGGCCATCGCGACCGCGGTCCACCGCCGCCTGCGGCGACGCCGGAGGCGGGGCTGCCGTGCCCATTCCTGTTCGGCGATCTTCATCATCCGCTTGCGCTCGCGACTGTCGATCTGAGCGGTGAGCGCCTCGAAGCGCTGGTCGATGTCACCGTTGTCGGGCACGGGGTCTCCGGGGGGAATGTGCTTGCCGAGATGTCAGTGCAAATGATCCATTGCTCTGGCCCGATCCAGGTAGCCGAGGGATCGGGCGGATGCGGGAGCGGCACCGGGGGCGGCTACCGTTGGGGCATGAGCAGCAAGCAGCCGCGTTGGACCCAGACCTGGCTCGGTGGCGTCAGATCGGCCGGAGTCGACCTTGGTTATCCGGGGGAGCGGCTCGGGCTGCCCGCAGAGGGCAGCGGCTCGGTGGCCGGGTTCGGCCGCAGGCTCGGCGCCATCGTGGTCGACTGGCTGATCTGCACCTGGGCCATCACCCAGGGGCTCCTGCGGATCGACCCCACCCATTCGGCCTGGGTCCCGATCCTGGTCCTGGCCGCCGAATACCTCCTGCTGGCGGGCACCATGGGGATGACCTTCGGGATGCGCCTGTTCGGCATCAGGATCGCCGCGCTCGGCGGCGGCCGCCCCGGGTTCGTCTCCGTGCTGGTACGGACCGTCCTGCTGTGCCTGGCCCTGCCCGCCCTCATCTGGGACCGCGACCAGCGGGGCCTGCACGACCGCGCGGCGAACACCGTGGTCGTACGCCTCTGAGGCGCGTCCCCACACCCGCAGCCGATTCCTTTTCCCTCCGGCGACCGTCACAACGGCGGGCGCCCGCGCCGGGCGGGCCGCGGCATGGAAGAGATGTCGTTGCCAACCGGCAACCCGCGGCGGCGGCCTACCTCAGGCGCCCCGGCGAGTCCGAGTACCGGGGCTCGTGGCTCGGCGTCCTGCGGGTCGAGGACGGGCTGGTGACCCAGATCACCACCTTCGGTGCCGAGATCTTCCCGGCGCTCGGCCTCCCCGCGGCGCCGTGACCCGGCGGACAGGGGGCGGGCGCGAGAACCGAGTGCCCGGAGCGATTCCTTTCGCGGTCCCCGGCCGTCGTAACGGTCACACATCGCGGCGCGGAAGGGATGATCATGAACGATATGCAGAAGCGGGTCCAGGAGGCGGCCGACAGGCTCGTGGAGTCCGGGACCGAGCGGGGCCTGCAGGTCGCCGTGTACCGGCACGGCGAACCGGTGGTCGACGTCGTCGCGGGTGTCGCCGACCCGGCCACCGGGCGTCCCGTCACGCCGGACACGCCGTTCTACAGCGCCTCGACCGGCAAGGGCGTCACCTCGACAGTGCTGCACGTGCTCGTGGAGCGGGGCGTTCTCGGCTACGACACGCCGATCGCCGAGCTGTGGCCTGAGTTCGGCGCCCACGGCAAGGAACGCGCGACGGTGCGGCACGCCCTGACCCACTCGACGGGCGTGCCCGGCGTGCCCGCCGGGACCACGCCCGAGGACCTGTGCGACTGGGACGGGATGTGCGCGGCGATCGCCGATGCCAAGCCCTGGTGGGAGCCGGGCACCAGGACCGGCTACCACCCCCAGTCGTTCGGCCACCTCATCGGGGAGATCGTCCGCCGGAGCACCGGCAGGCCGATCTCGCAGGTCCTGCGGGAGGAGGTCGCCGGACCGCTCGGGGTGGCCGGTGAGCTGTTCTTCGGCGTCCCGGAATCCGAGCTGGGCAGGCTGGCCCGGCTGGAGGACACGCCGAACGACTTCGAGACGTCCGCGGAGACGTTCGCCGACATACCGTTCTTCAGGGTGGTGGACGGCTACACGGCGGCGCCGATGGCGGCGATGCCGGATGCCGGGTTCGGCAACCGCGCCGACGTGCTGACCTCCGACATCCCGGCGGGCGGCACCATGTCCGCCCGTGCCGTGGCCCGCATGTACGCCGCTCTGCTGGGAGAGGTGGACGGTGTCAGGCTCGTCTCGCCGGAACGGCTGCGAGAGATCACCGAGGTGGCGGTCACCGGCGTGGACGAGGTCACCGGCACTCCGGTCACCAGATCCCTCGGGTACGCCGTCGGCGCCACCGAACTGCTCGACGCCCCCACCCTGTTCGGGATGGCGGGCAGCGGTGGCTCGGCCGCCTACGCCGACACGGCCGACGGGATCGCGATCGCCATGACCAAGAACCTGCTCTCCGGCGGAGACTTCGGCACCTTCGACGAGATCGGCCGGATCGTCATGAACGCCGGCCGCTAGGCCCGCGTTCCCGGCCGATCCCAGACGACCGCCCGCGACATCGGCTCTCACCTGGCAACCGGCCCATGACGATCTCCGACGTGCGGGAAAGGCGGCCGGGACGCCGTCCGTGTCGTATGGCGGGCGGGTACGCGTCTACCGGGCGCAGGTGAAGATCGCGGTGCCGGGCAGGTGGTGGCCGCGCAGCGGGCTCCAGCCGCCCCACTCGCGGTCGTGGCCCGGCGGCCACTCGGGCTCGGTCAGCTGCCGCAGCACCAGTCCGGAGGCGGTGATGAGCCCGATCCAGTCGGCCATCGTGCGGTGGTGCTCAACATAGGACGGACGCCCGTCCTCACCGATCTCCACGTACGCCGAGCGGTCGAAGTAGGAGCGGTCGGAGGTCAGCCCGGCGGGGCCGGGGTCGTCGGGGAAGGCCCAGCGGATGGGGTGGCTCACCGAGAAGACCAGGCGGCCCCCAGGGCGTAGCACCCGGTGGACCTCGGCGAGGACGGCTCCGGCGTCGGCCACGAACGGCAGCGCGCCGTAGGCCGAGCAGGCCAGGTCGAACGTCCCGTCGGCGAAGGGCAGGACCTCGGCGTCGGCCTGGACCACGGGGAGCGCGGCGCCCGCGTCCAGGTCGATCCGGCGCGAATGCTGAAGCTGGCGGAAGGACAGGTCGAAGGCGGCCACCCTGGCGCCCCGGCCGGCCAGCCAGCGCCCGCACTGCCCGGCACCGCAGCCGATCTCCAGCACGTTCTTGCCCGCGACATCGCCCAGCAGGCGGGCGTCGGCCTCGTCCAACCCCTCGGGACACCAGACGAACCCGGAGTCGCGCAGGAACTCCCCGTGCTCGGCCTGGTAGTCGTCGGCGGCGCCGTCCCACCAGCCGCGGTTGGCCCGGGAGGTGGCCGCGGCGTCCACCTGATGGCGGCCCACCCCCGCGGAGCCCATCAGCGCATCTTCGGGCGGGGCATCTTCGCGCCGCGCGGCAGCGGGCCCTTGGGCATCGGCAGCGTCTGCGGCAGGGCCTTCAGCCGGTTGTTGATCTCGTACAGGGCGGGCTTCTTGAGGTTGCGGGGCAGCTTCATCAGGTGCCGCTGCAGCTTGGCCAGCGGGATCTGCCCCTCGCCGTCACCGGACTGGATGTCGTAGACGGGCACGTCCAGCGCGACTCGCTGGACGCGCTTCTTCTCGGCGACCAGCATCTTCTGCACCCGGCTGCCCGGCCCCTCCGAGACCAGGATGATGCCGGGGTAGCCGACCACGCGGTGCACGATGTCCTGGTCGCGGGTGACCGCGACGGCCGGGGTGACCTCCCAGTTGCCGCGCATGCCCTGCAGGATCGCGGCGGCGGCGCCGACCTGCCCGTGCAGCATGGAGTACTGCGCCTTCTGGGCGAGCTGGCCGAACACCACCAGCCCGACGGTCAGGGCCAGCAGGATCCCGATGAAGAGCAGGTACCAGAACCAGCCCGTGACCAGGCCGATCACCACGAACAGCGCGAGCGTGCCCAGCGCCGAGGCGTAGACGATCGGCATCCCCTTGGGGTTGGCCTCCTTGATGATCTTCGCGATCATACGGAGTTGCTTGATGCGCCCCGGGCGCTCTGAGTCTTCGGGCTTCTTGGCCATGTCTGAAGGATACAAATCCATGGCTCAAGAAGTGAAAACGTGACCTGCCAGGGTCCGGCTCCGGCGCCGGGGCCGAAGGCCGCGGAGCACCGGAAAGGCCGGTGGTGCCAGGAGGAACGCCCCGGCCGGCTTTTACCTGGATTATCCGGTCACGGTCCCGCTCAGGCGGCGGTCGGCGACGCTGCGGCCCACCTCGACCGTGTAGTCCCCCGGCACCGTCGACCAGCCCCGGTCCGTCCACACCTGGAAGGCACGTTCGGGCAGGTGGACCGTGGTGACCACGGTCTCGCCGGGGGCCGCGTCGACGACGGAGAATCCGGCGAGGGCACGGGCGGGCCGTCCCGGGTCCCGGTCCTGGGGGGCGAGGTAGAACTGGACGATCTCACGGCCGGGGCGTTCGCCGGTGTTGGTCACCGCGACGGTCACGGTCTTCCCGGCGACGGCGACGGAGTCGTAGGACCAGTGGGTGTAGCCCAGGCCGTGGCCGAACCAGAACGCCGGTACGCGGCCGGCGCGCTCCCAGGCGCGGTACCCGACGAAGACGCCCTCCTCGTAGGCGAGTTCGCCCCCGGTGGGCGTCACCCGCAGAACCGGCGCGTCGGACTCGCGGACCGGCCAGGTGGTGGGCAACCGCCCCGAGGGCTCCGCGTCACCGAACAGCACGTCGGCCAGCGCGTTGCCCGCCTCCTGCCCGGGAAACCAGGTCAGCAGCACCGCGGGGACCCGCTCCAGCCAGGGCATCTCCACCGGAGAACCGGCGTTGACCACGACGATCGTGCGAGGGTTCGCCTCGGCGACCCTGGCGATCAGCTCGTCCTGGCGTCCGGGCAGGGCCAGGCCGGTGCGGTCGAAGCCCTCGCTCTCCACCTCGGGGGTGGTCGAGGCGACCACGATCGCCACGTCGGCCGCCGAGGCGGCCCGCACCGCCTCGGCGATCAGCGCGTCGTCGCCGGGGGAGGGGTCGGCGTGGCCCAGGGCGAACGCCACGAACGCCATGCCGGTGAACTTCACCCGGGGATGCCGTACGACCAGCTCGACGGGAACACCGGAGGTGAGCGTGACGGTGAACCGGCGCTCCGGAGGCGCCAGGAACGCGGCGGCCGGGTCACCGCCGGTCAGCGAGATGGTCTCGTCGAGGACCGTCCTCCCGTCGACCTCGACGATGAACGCGCCGACGCCCACCACGGAGAACTCGTGCGGGCCGCTCACGTCGGGCAGGTAGGCGGCGCGGATCTCGACGGCCGCCAGGCGGCCGGTGTCGACGTCCGAGGGCAGCCGGCCGACCCAGCGGGCCTCGGCGCCTGCCAGCCGGTGCTCGGCCAGGACCCCGCCGTCCGCGCCCAGGAAGAGGGCCCGGCAGGGGACGGCGAGCGGCGCCAGCCGTATCCGGGGGTCGGTGCCGAGCGCGTGGCGCACCTCTACGCCCCCGCGCGCACGGAGCCCCTCCAGCGGTGAGACGATCCGGTCGGGGAACACCTGGGCGCTGCCGCCCCCCATGATCCGGGCCTCCGCGGCCGCCGACCCGATCAGTGCCACGCTCCGCACGCCCGCGAGCGGCAGCAGGCCGCCCTCGTTGCGCAGCAGCGTGAACGACCGCGCGGCCACCTCACGGGCGAGGGCGGTCCCGTCGACCGCGGCACACCCGTCTGCGATCGCGTCATCGGGGGTGGGCCGCAGGGCGCCGACCCGCAGGGCCAGGCGCAGGACGCGGCGGACCTGGTCGTCGACGACCTCCTCGGCGACGCGGCCCTCGCGGACCGCCGCCTCCAGCTTCGCGCCCCACGGGCCTGACGGGCCCGGCATGGCGACGTCGAGGCCGCCCTCGGCGGTCGCCTCGGTGGACCTGGCGGCCATCCAGTCGGAGACGACGAAGCCGTCGAAGCCCCACTCGCCCTTCAGCAGGTCGCGCTGGAGTGCCCGGTGCTCGGTCATCGTGGTCCCGTCGACCGAGTTGTAGGCGGCCATCACGCCCCAGGCGCCGGCCCGTACGACCCGCTCGAACGGGGTCAGGTAGACCTCCCGCAGGGCCTTCTCACCGACCTTGACGTTCACTGTGAACCGGTCGGTCTCCGAGTCATTGGCCACGAAGTGCTTGGGCGTGGTGGCCACGCCGCAGGACTGGACGCCCTCGACGTAGGCGGCTCCGATCTCGCCGGTCAGGTACGGATCCTCGGAGAAGCACTCGAAGTGCCTGCCCCCGAGCGGGCTGCGGTGCAGGTTGAGCGTCGGGGCGAGCAGCACGTGCACGCCCTTGCGCCGGGCCTCCGCCGCGAGCAGCCGCCCCGCCTGGCGGACCAGCTCCACGTCCCAGGTCGCGGCGAGCGCCGTGGGGCTGGGCAGCGCGATCGACGGATCGTCCGACGACCATTCCTCGCCCCGGACACCGATCGGGCCGTCGCTCATCACCAGCCGGGCGAGCCCGATCTGTGGCAGCGCGGGCAGGGACCACATGTCGGCTCCGGTCAGCAGACGCACCTTGGCGCCCAGGTCAAGCTTTCCGATCAGCTCTTCGACGTCCATGCCGACAGTCTCGCCTTGGAACCGACCGCTTGGTAGGTCTGGCGGCAACCTCGTCGCACAACGTGGGAGACCCTGCCCCTGGAGCAGCCGGGCGATCGCCGACGCCGGAGAGGGAGACGGCCGAAGAACCCCGGGCGCCGACCGGAGCCCGCCCCGAGCCGGACGCAACCGTTCCCGGGGAGGAACCCGAACGGAAACCGGAAGGGTCCCGCTCCTGGCCAGGAGCGGGACCCTTCCGGTTCGCCAGAGCGCGCGGGCCGGGCTCAGGCGTGCTGGCGGGCCTCGACCGCCTGCTTGTACAGGCGGCCCGCCCGGTAGGAGGAGCGAACCAGCGGCCCGGAAAGGACCCCGGCGAAACCGATGGCCTCCGCCTCCTTGCCCAGCTCCACGAACTCCTCCGGCTTCACCCAGCGGTCGACGGGGTGGTGGCGCGGAGTGGGCCGCAGGTACTGGGTCACGGTGAGCAGGTCGCACCCGGCCTCGTGCAGGTCGCGCATGGCCTGGACGACCTCCTCGCGATCCTCGCCCATGCCGAGGATCAGGTTGGACTTGGTCACCAGGCCGGCCTGGCGGGCCTTGGTGATCACTTCCAGGGAGCGCTCGTAGCGGAAGGCGGGCCGGATGCGCTTGAAGATCCGCGGCACGGTCTCGACGTTGTGCGCGAACACCTCGGGCCTGGCGGAGAAGACCTCCTCCAACTGGGCCTGGTCGCCGTTGAAGTCGGGCACCAGCAGCTCGACGCCGCAGCCGGGCAGCAGCGCGTGGATCTGCCGCGCGGTCTCCGCGTACAGCCACGCGCCGCCGTCGGGCAGGTCGTCGCGGGCGACACCGGTCACGGTCGCGTAGTTGAGGCCCATCTGCCGCACCGAGTCGGCCACGCGGCGCGGCTCGTCGGTGTCGTACGCCTTGGGCTTACCGGTGTCGATCTGGCAGAAGTCACACCGCCGGGTGCACTGGTCGCCGCCGATGAGGAAGGTGGCCTCGCGGTCCTCCCAGCACTCGGAGATGTTGGGGCATCCGGCCTCCTGGCAGACCGTGTGCAGCCCCTCGCGCTTGACCAGCGCCCGCAGCTCGGTGTGGTTCGGGCCCGTCCTGAACCTGGTCTTGATCCATTCGGGCTTCTTCTCGATGGGGGTCTCGGCGTTGCGGACCTCCAGGCGGAGGAGCTTCCGCCCTTCGGGTGCGACGGTCATGCGAGCTCCTTCGTCGGTCGAGGGACCGAGGTGTTGCACGTCGAGGTGGGGTAAATGTGGTCACGCTCGCTCACCTGTCCAGCTTATGTCCCACCGCGAGCCGCGAGGCTCCGGGGGTCAGCGCCGGAACAGGTCTTCCTCGGGCAGCTCGAAGGCCCGCGCGCCGAGCGCCTCCGCCAGGTGCTTCTCGGCGTACGGCAGGACCTCGTCGACCACGATCCGCCGGCCGGTCTCGGCGGACAGCGAGGAGACCCCGGCGTCGCTGATGCCGCACGGGACGATCCGGTTGTACCAGCTCGGGTCGTTGGAGCAGTTGAGCGCGAACCCGTGCATCGTGACGCCGCCGGAGACCCGGATGCCGATGGCTCCGACCTTCCTGTCCGGCAGGCCGTGCGAGGGGTCTCCGGCCACCCAGACGCCGCCGCGCCCCTGGACTCGGCCCGCCTGCACCCCGAAGTCGGCGCAGACGGCCACCAGGGTCTCCTCCAGGAGCCGCACGTAGGCGTTCACGTCGAGCGGGCCGCCGAGCCTGATGATCGGGTAACCGACCAGCTGGCCGGGGCCGTGCCAGGTGATCCGGCCGCCCCGGTCGACCTCGACGACGGGAGTGCCGTCGGAGGGCCTCTCGTGCGGCGCGGTTCGTTTTCCCGCCGTGTAGACCGGCGCGTGCTCAAGCATCAGGCAGGTGTCGGGAATCTCCTCGGCCACGCGGCGTGCGTGGATGCGCCGCTGAAGATCCCAGGCCTGCTCGTAGGGGAAGTCAACGCCAAGACGGACGATTGCCAGGTCACTCACGTCTCAAGAGTAGTTGACCCGTTCGTGGTCACGACGTGAGAAGCCGAGGCTCGATGCGGAACTCCTTGGCCCCACCCGCCCCGTCGTGCTCGACCTTGTAGGCGTAGGCGCCCGGGTGCACGCTGACGGCCTGGATGAACTCGGTGCCCACGTAGTGCAGCGCCACCCCCTCGTCCGCCGCGTAGCCCCCGGGCAGTTCGCCCGAGGCCACCGCCTCGTGCAGCAGCGCGCGGCGCTGCGGGTCGGAGTCGTAGTGGACGCCGCACGAGTGGGGCAGCAGGCCCAGGCCCTCGGACCACACCCGCAGCGTCGGGCCGAAGGAGTCGGTGTTGCCGCCCACGTGCCAGCAGAGCGCCCCGGCGCTCTGGCCGCTCAGCACCACGCCGGCCCGCCACGCCTCCTCGAAGATCTCGTCCAGGCCGTGCAGCCGCCACAGGGCCGCCAGGTTGGCCACGCTGCCGCCGCTGACGTAGATGACGTCCTGGCCGAGCACCCACTCGCGCGGATCCTCGACGTTGGGCATCGGGAACACCGTCAGGTGGCTGACCTCGACGTCCCACTCGCGGAAGGCGCCGTACATCTTCAGCAGCCAGTCGGCGTCGTCGCCGGTGGCGGTGGCGAGCAGGCCCAGCTTCGGCCGGTCCTGGCCGGTCAGATCGAGGGCGTACCGCAGCAGCGCGCTCGCCTCTATGAACCCGTGGCGCTCGGACGGGCGGAACGAGCCGCCCCCGATGGCGAGGATGTGAGACTGCCCGGAACTGCGCATACGTGACCTCTTCGACGGCTTTGGCGGAAACAGGGACCCTAGAGTACGGCGGCCAGCGCCTCGTTGAGGCGCGTATGCCGGAACGTGTAACCAGACTCCAGGAGGCGCCGGGGCAGCACCCGCTGCCCGGTCAGCACCCCCTCCTCCGCGAACCCCCCGATGGCCGTGCGCAGCGCGAACCCGGGTACGGCGAGCGGCATGGTGGGCCGGTGCAGGGCCGCTCCGAGTGCCTTGGTGAACTCCGCGTTGGTGACCGGCTCGGGCGCCGTCAGATTCACCGGCCCCGAGATTTCAGGATTTTTCAGTATGTGTTGTACGGCGAGAACCCAGTCGTCGCTGGAGATCCATGACCAGTACTGCTCTCCCGAGCCCAGAGGCGCTCCCAGCCCGAGTTTGAAGATCGGCAGGATCTTGGCCAGTATGCCGCCCGCGCGGCTCAGCACCAGGCCGGTGCGGAGTCGGGCCACCCGGACGCCCGCCTCCTCGGCGGGGGCCGTCTCGGCCTCCCAGGGCACCACCACCTCCCGGGCGAGGAATCCCTCACCCGGCGGGGCCGTCTCGTCCACCTCGCGGTCCCCGGTGTCCCCGTAGTAGCCGATCGCGGACGCCGACAGCAGCGTCGGAGGCCTGTCCGGCAGCTCCGTCAGCGCTCTCACCAGCGTCCTGGTTCCCTCGACCCGGCTGCGGACCAGTTCGCGTTTGACGTCCTCGTTCCAGCGGCGGTCGCCGATTCCCGCGCCGGCGAGATGGACCACCGCCTCCGCGCCCTCCAGCGCCGCCGGGTCGATGAGCCCTTTGCCCGGGTTCCAGAACGTCTCGTCGGCGCCCTGCGGCGCCCGCCGCACCAGCCGGACCACCCGGGCACCGTCGTCCCGCAGGGCCTTGACCAGAGCCGATCCCAGCAGGCCCGAGGAGCCGGTCACGATGATCGTCATGCCGTCCAATGTAATCGACCTCCTTCGAGGTCTTCGGAAACCGAAGGCCGATCGGATTCGCGCCGTTTCCGAGAGAGCCCCGATCCCGTACCGGCGGCGCCTCTGGCGTACCGAAAAGGCGAGGCGCGACACGCGGGAGAGAACGAACCGGGCCGGCCCGCGAAGTCGCGGGCCGGCCCGGTACGAGAGAACCGCCCTCTGGATCCTTCCGCTGCGGTCAGGCGGCGCCTCGCCGAGTTCCCGACGCCTGGTGAGGCACCGCCTGACCGGTCCTCGGCACGGCGAGATCCGCCGGGCGGAGCCTAGGCGTTGAGGCCCAGCTGGTTCTCGAAGCGGCCCTCCTCCAGGCGACGCTTGATCGTCGTCAGGAAGCGGGCGGCGTCGGCGCCGTCGACCAGGCGGTGGTCGTAGCTGAGCGCGAGGTAGACCATCGAGCGGACGGCGATGACCTCGCCCTCGGCGGTGTCCAGGACGACCGGTCGCTTGACGACCGCGCCGGTGCCCAGCATGCCGACCTGCGGCTGGTTGAGTATCGGCGTGTCGAACAGCGCGCCCCGGCTGCCGGTGTTGGTCAGCGTGAACGTGCCGCCGCCGAGCTCGTCCGGGCTCACCTTGTTGGTGCGGGTGCGCTCGGCCAGATCGGCGATCTTACGGGCCAGCCCGGCGATGTTGAGGTCGCCCGCGTCCTTGATCACCGGGACGATCAGGCCGCGCTCGGTGTCCGTCGCGAAGGCCAGGTGCTCGGCGTCGAAGTAGGTGACCTCGTTGGTCTCGCTGTTGATCGTGGCGTTCAGCTTCGGGTGCTGCTTGAGCGCCTCGATCGTGGCGAGGGCGAAGAACGGCATGAACGAGAGCTTGACGCCCTCACGCCGCTGGAACTCGGCCTTCGCGCGGTCGCGCAGCTGCGCGATCTTGGTGACGTCGACCTCGACCACGGTGGTGAGCTGGGCCGAGACCTGCAGCGACTCGACCATGCGCTTGGCGATGGTCTGGCGCAGCCGCGACATCTTCTCGGTGCGCCCGCGCAGCGTGGTGTCCACCGCGACCGGCTCGGGGGCCTGCGCGGGCGCGGCCGCCGGAGCCTGGGCGACGGCCTGCGGGGCCTGGGCCGGGGCCTGGGCCGCCGCGGCCCGCTCGCGCTGGTCGCGGGCCGCTTCCAGCACGTCCTGCTTGCGGATGCGGCCGCCGACACCGGTACCGCTCAGCGAGTCGAGGTCGACGCCGTGCTCGCCGGCGAGCTTGCGCACCAGCGGGGTGACGTACGGGCTCTCACCGGAGGGCTGGGCGGCGGGCTCGGCGGCCGGTGCCGTCGCGATCGGGGACGGCGGCGCGGCCGGGGAGCTCTGGACGGCCTGGGGTGCCGGGGCCTGCGCCGGCGCCGGGGCGGGAGCGGGGGCGGGGGCCGGGGCCGGGGCGGGGGCCTGCGGGGCGGGCTGCGGGATCGAGGAGACCGGCTGTGCCTGCTGCTGGGGGGCCGGCTCGGGCTCGGGCTCCGGTTCGGGGGCCGCCTCCTGTGCCGGGGCGGCGCCCTCGGTGCCGTTCTCGTCGATGACGGCGAGCTCGGCGCCGACCTCGACCGTCTCGTCCTCGGCCACCACGATCTTCGTGAGGATGCCCGCGGCCGGAGACGGGATCTCGGTGTCGACCTTGTCGGTGGAGACTTCGAGAAGCGGCTCGTCGGCCTCGACGCGCTCGCCCTCCTTCTTCAGCCAACGGGTGACGGTGCCCTCCGTGACGCTCTCACCGAGCTGGGGCATCTGTACGGACTTCGGCATTGGTGTCTTCTCTCGCGTTCCGAGTGAGGGCTTACGTTAGTTGTGGACGTGGAGCGGCTTGCCGGCCAGCGCCAGCATCGCCTCGCCGACGGCCTCGGACTGGGTCGGGTGGGCATGGATGAGCTGGGCGACCTCGGAGGGCAGGGCCTCCCAGTTGTAGATCAGCTGCCCCTCGGTCACGAGCTCGCCGATGCGACGGCCGACCATGTGCACGCCGAGCACCGGGCCGTCCTTCGCAGAGATGATCTTGACGGCGCCCTGCGTCTGCAGGATCTGGCTCTTGGGGTTGCCCGCGAGGTCGTAGGTGAACTCGACGATCTCGTGGCCGCGCTCCCTGGCCTGGGCGGAGGTGATGCCCACCGAGGCCACCTCGGGATCGGAGTAGGTGATCCGCGGCACGCCGTCGTAGTCGATCGGCACGGGGTTCAGCCCCGCGATGTGCTCGGCCACCAGGATGCCCTCGGCGAAGCCCGCGTGGGCGAGCTGCAGGGTCGGGATGAGGTCGCCGACCGCGTACACGCCGGGCACGCTGGTCTGGCAGAACTCGTTCACGGTGACGGTGCCGCGCTCGATGGCGATGCCCGCCTCCTCGAAGCCCATGCCCGCGGAGACCGCGCCGCGGCCGACCGCGACGAGCAGCAGCTCGGCGTCCAGGGTCTTGCCGTTGGCCAGGCTGACGACCACGCCGGTGTCGGTGGTCTTGACGCCCTCGAAGAAGACGCCCAGCTCCTGCTTGATGCCGCGGCGGCGGAAGGAGCGCTCGAGCAGCTTGGAGCTCGACTCCTCCTCCAGCGGCAGCAGGTGCGGCAGGCCCTCGACGATCGTCACCTCGGCGCCGAAGGAGCGCCAGACGCTGGCGAACTCCACGCCGATGACGCCGCCGCCCAGGACGACCACGGAGGTGGGCACCCGGTCGAGCTTGAGCGCGTGCTCGCTGGTGATGACACGCTCGCCGTCGATCTCCAGGCCGGGAAGGGACCTTGGCGCGGAGCCGGTCGCCAGCACGATGTTGCGGCCCTCGTAGATCTCGGAGCCCACCGCCACCCGGTTCGGGCCCGCGAGACGGCCCGCACCCTCGATGATCGTGATGCCCTTGCTCTTGAGAAGGCCCTGCACGCCCTTCCAGGCGCGATTGACGATCTTGTCCTTGAACGCGTGGACCGCGGGCACGTCGATGCCCTCGAAACGGGCCTTGACGCCGTAGGTCGCGCTTTCCCGCGTCTCGTCGGCGACCTCCGCGGAATGCAGAAGCGCCTTGGTGGGAATGCACCCCCGGTGCAGACAGGTGCCGCCGATCTTGTCCTTCTCGATCAGCGCGACCGTCTTGCCCAGCTCGGCCGCCCGCAGAGCGCAGGCATACCCGCCGCTACCGCCACCCAGGACGACGATGTCGTAGGGGCCGCTGCCATCAGCCACAGGAAAGCTCCTTGTCGGATTGGAATACCGTGTTCACGGTCGCGCCCCTTCCGTGCCCTGGCCGGCCGCGCGGATCCTCGATCGCATCCACGTCGCCGCCTGACTCGGCTCGGCGCCCAGTCGGTGCCCGCCCTTGGCCCGGCACCGACAACCGCATCTTTTCATCTGTCTGTGTTGCTTGTGACCCGCACGCGCGGCTACGCCGACGCCTGGGCGGACCCGGTCGAGTAGCGCTCGGCCAGGCCGACGAGCGTCCGGGTGACCGCCCCGGTACCGCCCTTCGGCGTGTAGCCGTGCGGCTCCCCCTTGTTGAAGGCGGGACCGGCCATGTCAATGTGTGCCCAACGGACACCGTCCGGCACGAATTCCCGCAGGAAGATCGCCGCGGTGAGCATCCCGCCGAAACGCTCGGGGTGCAGGTTGGCGATGTCGGCCACGGGCGAGTCGAGCCCCTTGCGAAGCTCGTCGGGCAGGGGCATGGGCCACGCGGCCTCGCCCTGCGCGCCCGCCGTCGCGACGATCTCGGCCCGGAGGTCGTCGTCGTTGGCCATGACGCCCGCCGTCCGCCAGCCCAGCGCGACGATCTGCGCGCCGGTGAGCGTGGCGACGTCGACGATCACGTCGGGCTCGTCCTGACCGGCGCGGGCGATGCCGTCGATCAGGACCAGGCGGCCCTCGGCGTCGGTGTCGAGCACCTCGACCGTCTTGCCCGCGAAGCTGGTGAACACGTCGGAGGGACGCTGCGCGGTGCCGCTCGGCATGTTCTCGGCCAGGCAGAGGTAGCCGACCGCGTTGACCTTCAGGCCCAGCCTCGCGATCGCGAGCATCGCGCCGAGGACGGCGCCCGCGCCGCCCATGTCCGACTTCATCCAGTCCATCGCGGCCGACGGCTTGAGCGACAGGCCGCCCGAGTCGAAGGTGATGCCCTTGCCGACGTAGGCGAGCTTCTTCTCGGCCTCGGGGTGGCTGTAGGCGAGGCGTACCAGGCGGGGCGGGTTCGCCGATCCCTGGCCGACGGCGACGATGCCGCCGTAACCGCCCTCCTTGAGCGCCTTCTCGTCCAGGACCTCGACCGACAGGCCGGCCTCGCCGCCCACCTGGTCGGCGATCTCGGCGAAGCGCGCGGGCCACAGGTCCGAAGGCGGGGTGTTGACCAGGTCACGGACGAACGAGACCGACTCGGCCAGCGTGCCGGCGCGCTCGATCGCGGCCTCGGCGCCCTCGGCGTCGGTCAGCACGGCCAGCTCGGCCACCGGGGCGCTCGGCTCGTCGGCGGTCCGGTACCTGGTGAAGGAGTACGCGCCGAGCAGGCCGCCCAGGGCGACGGCGCCGGCGTGCTCGGCGCTCGCGGCGGGCAGGGCCAGCGCCACCCGGCCGGTGCCGGCCAGGGCGCGGACCGCGGTGCCCGCGGCACGGCGCAGGGCCTCGGCGTCGTAGCCGTTCTCGGGGGCGTCGCCCAGGCCGACGACGACCAGCAGGGGCGCGGTCAGCGCGCCGAAAGTGGGGATCTTGGAGATCTCGCCCGGCTTCCCCTTGGCGCCCACACTACCGAGCGCGGCGGCGAGCCTGCCGCCGAGAGCCTGATCGAGGCCGTCAGCCCCGGGAGCGGGGAGCAGGCCGTCCGGTCCGGTATGGACGCCGACGACCAGTGCGTCGGTATCGAACGAGACAGCGTTGTCAGTTGGGGTCAGCCGCACAGTGGTCACACAAGCCGATGCTAGTAGGGCTTGCGCAGTACTCATAAACGAGGGTTCGTCCTACGAATCGCGCCGTCCGATGGTGCTACCGGGAGTGGCATCATCGAGAGGGATGGTGCTAATGTCACTAGCACTATGTTGCTCACCTTGGATATGGGCGATCCCCGGCCACTGCACGAGCAGGTCGCCGAGGCGATCAGACGTGCCGTCGCCGAGGGGTCCTACGCCCAGGGAGACCGGCTCCCACCGGCGCGCGACCTGGCCGCCGCGCTGGGCATCAACGCCAACACGGTGTTGCGCGCCCTGCGGGACCTGCGTGACGAGGGGGTGCTGGAGTTCCGTCGCGGCCGCGGCGTGAGCGTGCTCAGCCGCCCCAACCCGCGCAGCGTCATCGAGGAGAAGCTGCGCTCCCTGCTCGCCGAGGCGGTCCAGTACGGCTACCGCCACGACGACGTCATCGAACTCATCAGAGAACTGTCCTGACTTCCTCCCCGGAGCCGAAGCCCGGGGTCCCCACGCCGAAAAGAGTCAGATGATCGGGTCGGAGACCCGGTCCTTCGAAGGGAAGACCGAGATGGGCCAGCGAGCCCGATTCCTGTCCGTGGCGGCCGGCTGGTCCGTGCTGGTGGCCGCCGTCCTGGTCGCCGCGCCGCTGACGCTGCGAGACCGGCTGCCCGATCCGATCGCCACGCACTGGGGCGGCTCGTCCGGCGCCCCCGACGGCTCTATGCCGTTCACCGCCTCGGTGCTTTTCCAGGTCGGCCTGTGGGTGCTGATCTCGGGCGTCCTCTGCGCGGTCGCGCTCGTCAACGCCGGGATGCTCAGGAACAGGGCGAACCGCATGGCGCTCGGTGCCGTGCTGGGCGGTGGCGGCCCGTTCTTCCTGGGGTTGCAGGCGACCACGTTGTCGGCCAACCTCGACGTCCCCGACTGGAGGCAGGCGGATCACCTGGGGTGGAGCGCGCTGCTCGTGGTCGCGGCGCTGCTGCTGGGCGGCTGGCTCGGCGCCCTGATGGCCCGTCCGGGTCCCAACGACCTCCCGGAGCCGAAAGCGACTTCTCCACGCCGGGTCCCGCTCGGTCCCGGCCAGCGCGCGGTATGGGTTTCCTATTTGCGCAACGGCCTGCTCGTCGCGCTCGGCTGCTCCTTCCTGGCCGCAGGGATGGGGCTCGCGGTGCTCGCCCTGCTCGGCGGCGACGGCATGCTCTGGATCCCCGCGACGATCATCGGTCTGGTGGGTCTGGTAGGCGTGATCTTCAGTTCGGTACGGGTGCAGGTCACCGAGGAGGGCGTCGCCCTCTTCTATGGACCGCTCCACCTGCCCCGCAAGCGCATCCCGATCACCAGAGTGGAGCGGGCCTGGTCGGAGGAGCTGTTCCCGTCCGATGTCGGAGGCTGGGGTGTCCGCGGCCTGCCGGGTGGCGCGACGGTCATGCTCCGCGGCGGGGAGTGCCTTGTGATCGGCTACGTCTCCGGTGGTCGCTTCGCCGTCTCGATCGACGACGCCGAGAACGGCGCCGCCTTGCTGAACACCCTCGTGGCCAGGACGTCCACCGCTTCCGGCGTCCGCTGACCTCCACCTTCGTGGACCTTCCCCCACCCCCCGAAACCGAGCATTGGAAGGTGACCTCATGTCCCGCCGATCCACTGATCTGTGGCTGTTTCTGCTCGTCGCGTTCGGCCTGTCCTGGCTGTTCGCCCTGCCCCTCTGGCTGACAGGTGCGCGGATCGGCGCGCCCGCGTTCATAGCGGTCGGAGTGGCGATGATGTTCACCCCGACGCTGGGCGTCCTCGCCGTCCGGCTTTGGGGCAGACGGCTCGGGGACCCCGCCACCGGTTGGCGTGAGTGGGCCGGGCGGACCGGCCTGTGGATGGGGGAGCGTCGCGGGCGCACGCTCGCGCTCGTCGCGCTGGCCTGGTTCGGCACCCCTCTGCTGGTGATCGTCGCGATCGCGCTCAGCGCCGCCCTCGGCCTGCTCTCCGTCGACCTGTGGGGGCTCAGCCTGTTCCGCGAGAGCCTGGCGGCGGCCTCCCCGGGCCGATCGCTTCCGGTCGAGCCAGGAGTCCTGGCGGTCGCGCAGATCGCGGTGGTCTTTCTGATCGCTCCGCTGATCAACTCGATCGCGGCATTCGGAGAGGAATGGGGGTGGCGGGGCTGGCTGCTGCCCCGCCTGATGACGCTCGGCACCTGGCGGGCGCTCCTGGTCTCCGGGGTGATCTGGGGAGTCTGGCATTTCCCGCTCACCCTGCGCGGATACAACTACCCCGAGCTGGGTGCGTGGGCGGCACCGATGTTCATCGTCTTCTGCGTGGTCTTCGGAGCGCTGCTCGGCTGGTTCCGTCTCTACTCCGGGAGTGTCTGGCCGGCGGTCGTCGGGCACGGCTCCCTGAACGCCTCCGCCGGCCTGACCCTGCTTGTCGGTAACGCGGCGGACCCGCCCAATCTGGCCATCGCGGGGATCACCGGGCTGGTCGGCTCGGCGCTGCTGGCCGCGGTCTTCGCGCTGGTGATCAAACGCTGGCCGATCGAGCCACAGCCCCAGGCCATCGGCTGAGAGCCGAGGACGAGGAGAGGAATGCTCCTGCCGCCCTCGCCGATGGGCCTCCTCTGTTCGGTCCGTCCGATGTCCGGTCCGTCCGATTCGCCGAATCCGGCTGCTCTGCTCGGGCCCGTCGGGTCAGGCAGGTCCGCAGGGTCTGGCACGACCGGACGAGGCTGGAAGGTCAGCTCACGAGTACCGTGCTCACCAGCAGGGCCGTGACGGTGGTGATCTCGACCAGGGCTCCCAACACGTCCCCGGTGATGCCGCCGAGCCGGCGCACCGCTCGGCGCCGCACCACCCAGGCCGCCAGCAACCCGAGGAGTACGGTCGCAGGCAGTCCCCAGGAGGCGGAGAGACTCCCCAGCCCGGGAGCAAGGTCGCTGAGGCCGCCCGGTGCGGCTCCCCGGGAGCCGGAGAGCGAGTCGATTCCCGAGGCGAGCCCGTGGCTGTCCTGATGAGTGCCGAGGAGCGCAGAAGAGGACGACCGGACGTCGAGGGCGCCGGTGTCAGGCAGGAAGAGCAGCGCGGCCGACCCCGCGAGCACCAGCACGGTCATGCCCACCGCGACGCTCCGTCGCACGGTGCCCGCGACCATCGCACCGAGCCCGCCGGGGCGGGCCGGGGGGATACCCGCTCGGCAGGCCCAGGTGAGGGCCAGCCGCCCGGCCGCGCAGGCGGTGACCAGGACGATCGGCCCCATCCCCGTGTGGGCGAGTTCCGACAGGGCCGCCACCTGGAGTAGCAGGGTGCAGACCAGGGTCACCACCCCGAACGGGCCGATGTCGGACCGTTTCATGATCTCCAGTGCCCGTTCGGCGGGCTTCCCGCTGCCCAGCCCGTCGGCGAGATCGGCAAGCCCGTCCAGGTGCAGCCCCCGGGTGAGCAGTGCGAGGACCGTCACGGCGAGCACCGACGCCGGAAGCGGCGTCATCCCCAGCCGGAGCGCCGTCGCCAGCACCAGTCCCGCGACGGCCCCGAGCACCGCCCCCACCAGCGGGGCCATCGCCATCGCGACACCCCCCGCCCTGCGGTCGACCAGCCCGGGCCGGACCGGGAACACGCTCAGTGTGCCGATCGCGAGACGTACCCCGTCGGCGAACGTCGACGACCTGTCGGGAGGCGGGGGCGCGGGCACGACCGCAGATCATAGCCCTCCCGGACGCCCGGATGCCGGGAGGCCCGGGACGCGGGGATGGTGGGGCCGGCGACGTTCTTTGATCCGGGTATTCGGCGTCTCTCGGCGAACGGAGGGGCCGGCGCTGTCCCTGGGGTCTCGGTGTCACCTCGCCGAGGAGAGGCTCAGCAGGGAAGAGGGAGGAGACGGCCGGCGACGACGAGGGTGACGTCCTCGGATTCCGCGGCGAGGCGCTGGTTCAGGCGGCCTAGGACGTCACGGAACATCCGGCCGCTGGCGGTGGCGGGCACCACGCCGAGGCCGACCTCGTCGGAGACCGCCACGACCCGGGCCCGGGTCTGCCGCCAGGCCGCCACCAGGTCGTCGCACCGGGGCGCGACCGCGTCCAGGCCGTCCCCGCCCGACCAGGCGTCGCACTCGTCGAAGACGGAGGCGACCCAGGTGCCGAGCCCGTCGATCAGCAGCGGGGTCCCGGTGGACCGCAGCAATCCGGCCAGGTCCGCGGTCTCGGTGGTCTCCCAGTGGGCGGGTCTGCGGTCACGATGCGCCCGGACCCGGCGCAGCCACTCGGGATCGCCGTCGCCGGACGGCCCGGTCGCGACATAGCGGACCTCGGGTTCGGCCGCCAGCCGTAGTTCGGCCTCCGCGGACTTGCCCGACCGGGTCCCGCCCAGCAGCAGGGTCCTTCGGGGCGGGGGAGCCGGAAGTGGCGGGGGCTCGCCGATGTCGAGGACCGTGCCATCCGGTACGGCGCGCACCCCCCACAGGTCTGCCCGCCTGGCCAGCTCCGCCTCCGTCGGTACCCGGTGGTCGAGGTCGACGGCCAGCACGTGTGTTCGCTCACCGACCAGGCCCCGCCGGCGCAGGTCCCCCAGCCGTGCCGGCCGGTCGAGCACGTCCAGCAGCACCAGGTCCAGAGCCGCTCCCGGGCCGGCGGGCTCGCGCGCCTCGTAGGGGAGAGGGGCGGGCGGGCCGGCAGGGGCGTAAAGGACGCGACGGCCGCCGGGGGTGGTGATGGTGAGGCCGTCCGGACCGGGCGAGGCGCGGTAGCCGGGTGGGAGCGGGCCGGCGGACGGCAGCCGCACGGAGCCGCCGAGCAGCACGGACGTGGGGCGGCGGCCGGGGGCGATCCGGGCGCAGGAGACGCACCCGCAGCCCGGGGCCGGCCAGCCCGCCGCAGCCGCGGTACCGGAGATCAGGACCTTCACACCCGGCCTCCCATCGGGTTCAAGGAGTTGCGAGCCGCCACCTTCCGGCGGAAGCGGATGACCTCCGCAGCGTACGGGGGGCCGGGAACAGCCGGGGCGACGGGGCACGAGACCATGATCCTGCCTCCACGCTCGGGGGCACCCTGGAGAGGTAGGGTTCGCTGAGCCGCCGAACGGCACTGGCAGGATCCGTGAGAAGGAGCTATGGCATGACGTGGCGCTGGCGTTATGAAAACGCGAATGGCGGCGAGGTAGTCGAGGGGGTCGCGCCGTCCGACACGTTCCCGAGCCAGGCCGATGCCGAGTCGTGGCTCGGTGAGAACTGGCGTGAGCTGCTGGAGGCGGGGGTCGAGAAGGTCACCCTGCTAGAGGACGAGAAGATCGAGTACGAGGGAATGTCCCTGCGCCCGGAGTGAGGGAGGAACCCGCTGATCGGGCGGGCCGCCCGGCAGAGGGGCGGATGCGAACCGGCGAGTGATGCACCGGCCCTTCGCCCCTCGGTGAGAAGGGGCGAGGGGATCTCGACCGGGACAGGTTCTAGGGACGCCGTTTGGGGCTGACGGTCTTGGCGGGGTCGCGCTCGACGACCGGGCCGAGGACGTCGTCGATCTTCTTGAGCACCTCGGCGTCCAGCCTCACCCCGGAGGCCCTGACGTTGTCGCGGACCTGCTCGGGCCTGCTGGCGCCGACGATGGCCGAGGACACGTTCGGGTTCTGCAGCACCCAGGCCACCGCGAGCTGGGCCATGCTCAGCCCGAGATCGGCGGCGATCGGCCCCAGTCGCTGGACGCGGGTGAGCACATCGTCGTCGAGCATCCGGGAGATGAAGTTGCCCCCGGTGGGGTCGGTGGCCCGGGAACCGGCCGGGGGCGGCTGCCCCGGCAGGTACTTGCCGGTGAGCACGCCCTGGGCGATGGGGGAGAAGACGATCTGGCCGACGCCCTCCTTCTCGCTCAGCGGCACCACCTCTGCCTCGATGACCCGCCACAGCATGGAGTACTGGGGCTGGTTGGAGACCAGGCGGTCGAAGCCCATCTCGTCAGCGATCTTCAGGGCCCGGCCGATCTGCTCGGCGGTCCACTCGCTGACGCCGACGTAGAGGACCTTGCCCTGGCGTACGAGGTCGTCGAAGGTCTTGAGGGTCTCCTCGAGCGGCGTCTCGTAGTCGAAACGGTGTGCCTGGTAAAGATCGACGTAGTCGGTCTGCAGACGGCGCAGCGAGCCGTGCAGGGACTCGGTGATGTGTTTGCGTGACAGGCCGCGGTCGTTGGGCCCCTGACCGGTCGGCCAGTAGACCTTGGTGAAGATCTCCAGAGACTCGCGGCGGACGCCCGCGAGAGCGCGGCCGAGAACCTCCTCCGCCTTGGTGCCCGCGTACACGTCGGCGGTGTCGAAGGTGGTGATCCCCTCATCGAGCGCCGCCCGCACACACTGCTTGGCGGCGTCCTCCTCTACCTGGGAACCGTGGGTGATCCAGTTGCCGTAACTGATCTCACTGACCATGAGACCGCTCCGGCCAAGGTGGCGGAATTCCATGCTCTGACATTAGTAGGTGACCGATTCGGGATACTCTGCCGGGCGTGTTGCGGTTGATCACTTCGCGGAGGGTACGGCTGGCGCTCGCCGCCGGGCTGCTGGCGGCGGTCGTCGTGCTGGTCGTCCGCCTGTGGCGGAGACCGGAGGGCGGTCCGGGGGGCGACTCCCCGATCAAGAAGGCGTCGATCGGCTCATCGGCGGAGAAGACGGACTCCGGAGCCGGGCACGCGCCGCGCCGGCCTCCCGCGCCGCTCCTCGGCGTCCCCACCGAGGAGGATCTCAGGCGGTACGCCACCGGTCCCCCCTCCGCCTTCCGGTCCGCCTTTGAGCGGACGTTCGCGCCCAGGCCGCCGCACGAGCCGCTGGACGGGGCGGTCAAGGGTCGCCTGGTCCGCTGGGGCGCCGTCGGGATCGGGCTCTGCCTGCTCGCCTTCGGTACTGCGCAGGTCCTGGAGAATGCGGTCTTCTCGAACAGGACGGAGACCGTCGAGGCGACCGATCTCCGGAACCAGCCCGGCGCGGACGGGCGGTGCGGGCCGGAACCGGATGTTCCGCCGGAGCCGGGGGCGCGTTATCCGGCCGAAGGGGAGCCGACGGCGGGCCTGGACGTCGTCGTGTGCCGGAACGGAGTGCCCGAGGCGTCTGAAGCGCAGGAACTCTTCAAGGCCGTCCAGGAGGGTCCGGACACCGCCAGGATGTATCCCGACATGGAACAGCCCCTCTATCCGGTGGAATCCGCCCGGCCCTACGAGCCTCCGGCCCCGGAGGAGACTCCTGAGGCGGTTCCCGACGCGGACTGCCGGCCGCAGGCGAGGGCCTCGCGGGTGCGGGTGATCGACCCCCGGATGACCAGGGCGGTGAACCGCCAGTGGCGTCGCATCGAGCGGTGGCTCGCGGCCAACGCCCCGGAGAGCCTTCGCACGCTGGGCAGGCCCGCCAGGGCCCGCACGATCGCCGTCGCCGAGGCGCAGATGGGCCTGCGCTTCCCCGACGACCTGCGTGCCTCCCTGCTACGGCACGACGGGGCCCGTGTCGTGGGCGACACCTGGCCGTTCGGCTTCATCGGTAACCGGAACCAGGGGGTTCGCGAGATCCGTGACACCTGGCGGCGGCTCTGCGGGATGGACGGGGAGGACATCGGCGCAGCGGCCGGCGTCGACGCGCGGGCGGAACGGTGGGACGGGCGGATGATCCCGTTCGGCGCCAACGGAGGCGGCGACCACCTGGTGATCGACTCCGTGGCGCGCGGCGTCGGGCGGACCGATCACGAGGGCCAGATGAGCTTCACGCCCGGCGGTATCCGGATCCGCTCGTACTACGGCCTGCTGAAGGCGACGGCCGACGCCCTGGAGACCGGCGGGTCGGTGGGCCACTGGAAACCCAGGGTGACCGGCGGCGAGCTGGACTGGGACGTCGTGCGGTCCTGATCGCCGCCCCTCCCGCCCGAGAGCGGGTGCGGGGACTGCCGGGAAAGCCCTTCGGATCCGCTTCGCGGCCGTTGCGCGGGACAAGAAGAACCCCGCCCCTCTCGAAGGAGGGGCGGGGTTCGAAAGCCGGTGTGCCGCGAACTACTTCTTCGGCGGGACCGGCCTGCCGCCGGGCAGGACGGTGGGCGGGGGGAAGCGCAGCTTGCGGATCTGCAGCGCGCGCATGGCGGCGTAGAAGCCGACACCCTTGAGGTTCTCGCCGGGGAACTTCTCGGCGGCGAGCTTCTTCACCTTCCAGGACACCCAGATCGAGGTGAGCAGCACGCCGACCATCATGATCGGCCAGCCGATCGTGATCACCGCGACGTAGACGTAGCCGCGGACGTCGGTCGGAAAGGGGATCCAGGTGAGCAGCAGGATCAGCAGGGAGAACGGCAGGAAGTACTGGCTGACGACGCGGCGGGAGTCGACCCAGTCGCGCGCGAACTTCCTGACGGGCCCCCTGTCGCGGGCCGGGTAGTAGCGTTCGTCGCCGCGCAGCATCCCCTCGCGCGCCTTGGCCCGGTCGTTCGCCTGGCGCTCGCGGAGCTGCTTGTAGGCCTCTTTGCGGTTGTTGGGGGCGTTCACCGGCTGTCGGCGACGGCCTTCGGCGTCCCGTCGCTTGGGTGTGGGACGCCCCTTGCCCGCAGGCTTAGGATCGTTAGCGGAGGCGGGGGAGTCGTCCGCGGTGGTCTGGGTACGTCGGAACACAACGTCAGCCTACCGGGAGTGCAACTTAGTGACGCCCCCGCGCGTTATGCGTAGGGTGAACCCTATGGTGGCTCCGGTGCTTTTCGGGGGGCTGGAATCACTTGGGGTGACCCGAAGCGCACTTGAAGAAGGGGACGGCCGACGCGCATGAGCGTGATGAAGAGACTTTCGCTGATCTTCAGGTCCAAGGCGAACAACGCGTTGGACAAGATGGAGGATCCTCGCGAAACCCTGGACTACTCATATCAGCGCCAGCTGGAGTTGTTGCAGAAGGTACGCCGGGGCGTGGCGGATGTCGCCACCTCGCGCAAGCGCGTGGAGCTTCAGATCAACCAGATCGAGGCGCAGGCGCGCAAGCTTGAGGAGCAGGGCCGCAAGGCGCTCGGGGTCGGTCGCGAGGACCTGGCCCGCGAGGCGCTGACCCGCCGCGGCAGCCTGCAGACCCAGATCGCGGACCTCCGCGTGCAGCACGACAACCTGCAGGCCGAGGAGGAGAAGCTCACCACGGCCTCCCACCGGCTGCAGGCCAAGGTCGACTCCTTCCGTACCAGGAAGGAGACGATCAAGGCGACCTACACCGCGGCCGAGGCGCAGACGCGGATCAACGAGGCCTTCTCCGGCATCTCCGAGGAGATGGGCGACGTCGGTCTGGCGATCCAGCGCGCAGAGGACAAGACGGCCTCCATGCAGGCCCGCGCGGGTGCCATCGACGAGCTGCTGGCCAGCGGCGCGCTCGACGACTTCAGCGGGCAGCGCGGCGACGACATCCAGGCCGAGCTCGACCGCATGGGCGGCGGCCACGACGTGGAGCTGGAGATCGCCCGGATGAAGGCCGAGCTCGGTCAGGGCACCGGGCCCCAGGGAGCGATCACGTCCGGTCCCGCCCAGCAGCAGCCCCAGCCGCAGCAGCAGCCCCAGCAACACCCTCAGTCCAACCAGACGCAGCAGCTGCGCCAGCCCGGGGAGGGCCTGTGATCGTCCGCATCATGGGAGAGGGGCAGATCGACATCGCCCCCGCCGATCTCGACGTGCTCAACACCCTGGACGCCGAGCTGGAGGCCGCGATCGAGGCGGGTGAGGAGGAGGTCTTCCGCACCCGGTTGCACGCCCTGCTCGACAAGGTCCGCCATGTCGGCAAGGCGCTGCCCGACGACAGCCTGGAGTCCTCGGAGCTGATTTTGCCCCCGGCTGACGCTTCCATGGAGGAAGTTCGGGAGATGCTCGGCAACGAGGGCCTGATTCCCGGATAGCCTGGGCATATGGTACAAACCCGGTTCGCCCCGGACCGGGGCCTGACCAGGCGCATGGTGATCACCATGTTCCTGCTCGGATTGCTCTATGTCGTCTTCGTGGCCGTACTGATCGCGTTGGGCGTCCGTGCGGTCGCGGTACTGCTGATCGCCGGCGTCATGCTCTTCGTGCAGTACTTCATGTCCGACCGCATCGCGCTGTTCGCGATGCACGGACGTGTCGTGTCCCCGCAGGAGGCGCCGGAGCTGCACGGCATGATCGACCGGTTGTGCGCTCTGGCCGACATGCCCAAGCCGCGGGTGGCGATCGCCGATTCGGACGTTCCGAACGCGTTCGCCACCGGCCGCAACCAGAAGAACTCCGTGGTCTGCGTGACCACGGGGTTGCTGCGCCGGCTCGACGCCGGCGAGCTGGAAGGCGTGCTGGCCCACGAGATGTCCCACGTGGCGCACCGGGACGTCGCGGTCATGACGATCGCGTCCTTCCTCGGCATAGTCGCCGGGCTCATGACCAGGTTCGCGCTCTACAGCGGCCTGGGACGCGGGCGCGACGACCGGGGCGGGCTGCCGATCGGCCTGATCATCATGCTCGTCTCGGTCCTGGTGTACGCGGTCAGTTTCCTGCTCACCCGGGCCCTGTCGCGCTACCGGGAGCTGGCCGCCGACCGTGCGGGAGCGCTGCTCACCCAGCGCCCGTCGGCCCTGTCCAGCGCCCTCGTCAAGATCAGCGGCGAGATGGCGCGCATCCCGACCAGGGATCTGCGCGAGGCCGAGCCGTTCAACGCCTTCTTCTTCGCGCCGGCCCTCTCCGGCAAGGCGAGCCTGAGTGCGCTGCTGGCGACCCACCCGCCGCTGGAGCAGCGCCTTGACCAGCTCGGCAGGATCTCCGCCCAGCTCGGGCAGGGCGGGTGACAGGACCGGCGGTGGGCGGCGGGAGCGCCGTTCCGTGGAAGTGGAAGCCGTGAAGGGGAAGAGACCGGATGCGCTGGTGGGATGCTCTGCTGGGCCGGGGTAAACCGGCCAAGGCCGACCTGGACGCGCTGTTCGCGCTGCCCTCGGCCGCGGTGACCCTGCAGGCGGCCACCGACCTGGCGCCGACCGGGCTGGGGGCGGTCTGCTTCCGCTCGGCCGAGGGCGGGGCGTTCGCCGCGCTTGAGCGCGACATCACCCAGCTGCTGGACGCCGGAGGCGGCCCTCCGGTGGAGGTGTCGAAGGACGCCTACGGCTACACATGGCTGCTGGTCCGCCGCACGCCCGAACTGCTCGGCGATCTGGTCACCGACCTGCACGCGGTCAACTCCTCCCTGGAGGCGGCGGGTTTCGGCCCCTCGCTGCTCTGCTCGCTGGTCTCCTTCGCGGCCCCCGACGGCCGCGGGCTCGCCATGGTCTACCTCTACAAGCAGGGCACCTTCTACCCGTTCGCCCCGCTGCCCGGGCAGACGGGGCGCCGGGACAACGCGCTGGAGCTGCAGGTACGCGGTGCGATCGGCGGCGAACTGGAGATCGAGCCGGATCTCGGCCGCTGGTTCCCCCTCTGGGGCGCGCCCGGCCTCTGATCCGTCCTGCCGGCCTGGTCCGGCCCGGTCCGGGCCGGCCCTCCGCGAGATCGTCTCTGGCTCTCGCGCAAGGGGTCCCGCCCGTTCCGAGGATCCTGAAAGGCCGTCTGGAACGCGCTATCGAGGTCCGTCCGACTTGCGGTTTGATGTACGTCCTGTGACCCTTTGCCCCCACAATGGGTCCGGAAGTTCATCACGGAAGAAGGGTGTGACCATGGCGGACCTCGCGTCCTTGCGGCCCGGGGATCCCGAGCACGTGCGGGAGTACCGGCTCACCGCCCGGCTCGGTGAGGGTGGCCAGGGAACGGTCTACCTGGGAATCTCCCCGACCGGTGCCCGTGTCGCGGTCAAGCTGCTCCGCGCCGACCTCGCGCAGGACGAGGAGGCGATGGAGCGTTTCGTCCGTGAGGTCAGCACGACTCAGCGGGTCGCTCCCTTCTGCACCGCCGCGGTGATCGACACCGGGGTCGACCAGCATCGTCCGTACATCGTCAGCGAGTACATCGACGGCCCGACGCTCGACGCGGTCGTGGCCACCGAGGGCCCCCGGCACGGCGCCTCCCTGCACCGCCTGGCGATCGGCACGGTCACCGCGCTCGTCGCGATCCACCAGGCGGGAATCGTCCATCGCGACTTCAAGCCCTCCAACGTGCTGCTTGCCCCCGACGGCCCCCGAGTGATCGACTTCGGTATCGCCAAGGCGCTCGACCGCACCTCCACGCTGACCGCGATGGCGATCGGCACCCCCTCCTACATGACCCCCGAGCAGCTGGCGGGGGAGAACGCGGGCTCACCCGCCGACATGTTCGCCTGGGGCTGCACGATGGTCTTCGCGGCCACCGGGCAGCCGCCGTTCGGTACGGACAGCCTGCCTGCGATCTTCAACCGGATCATGAACATGGAGCCCGACCTGGGGGCGATCGCCGATCCGGCGCTGCGCGACCTGGTCGGGCAGTGCCTGTCCAAGGACGCCGCCCAGCGGCCCACGGCGGGCGAGGCGCTGCTGCGGCTGCTCGGCCACGCGGGCGGGCCGGCGGCCGGCACCGTGCTGCCCACCGCACCCCGCGGCATCCTCGCCGAGGGGTCGGCGGCCGCGGCGCAGCAGACCGGGCCCGGCCCCGGCGGCTACCCCGCGGGGAGCGAGCCCGCCCCCACCGCCACCACTTACGGGCGGCGGCATCCGGGAGGCGACGACCGCACGCTGCAGGGCTATCCGCATCACCTGGAACAGCAGCCGTATCCCCAGCAGGGCGGTCCCGGCGGGGGATACCCCGGGCAGGGCCCGCAGGGTGGCCCGGCGGGCTACCTCCAGCACTCCGAACCGCGTGGTCACACCCAGCCGTCCATGTCCCACGGTTACACGCAGCCGTCCGAGGCCCACGGCTACGCCCAGTATCCGCAGCAGGGGCCGGGATACCCGCAGCAGGGATACCAGGGGCCCCAGGGGCCCCAGGGGCCCACGGGACCACAGCCCTACGGCGGTCCCGTGTCCCATCCCTCCCACGACGGCGCCCCGTACCAGAACCCCGGATCACCCGGATATCCGGGACACCCCGCGCCCGCCAGGAGCGGGCGCGGAGTGTGGCTCGCGGTCGCGGGCGGCCTGCTGGCCACCGCCCTCGTGGCCGGAGGCGTCGTGCTGGCGGTGCGCGGCGGCAGCACCGAGACGCCGGGCGACCCCCAGGCGGGCACCACCCAGAACGGCGGTACGGAGCAGGCGAGCCCTCCCGCCTCCGCGACCCCGACCCCCGACGCGCCGACGGTGCCGCAGGCGACCAACAAGATCAAGCTGCCCGGCAGTTCGATCACGCTCCACGAGAGCCCCCAGGACCCGATCAAGCTGAGTTCCTACAGTCTCGACTGGGAGAAGACCCTCTACGTCAGAAAGTACGGCACCGACCGGTTCGCCAAGAACGACAAGTACTTCCACTACACGCTCAACGCCGCGGGCACCCAGGCGCTGGGGACCGACCGGATCTACGACGCGCAGAACTACTCGATCGTGTCGGTCATCGACCAGCGCACCGGCGCGGCGAGCAAGATCAGGATCACCAAGGCGCCGGTCTACCCGACGCTGCCGCAGTGGTCGCCGGACGGCAAACGCGGCCTGGTGACGCTGTACGAGGCCGTGGACGACACCAGCAAGGAGTACGGCTTCGCGATCATCGACACCGTCACGAAGAAGGCCAGGATCGTCCGGGTGAAGGAGAAGGACGCGGGCACGTGGAGCTACTTCTGGCGGGGTGACGGCCGTGCCGTCGGCACCTGGGCGCTCACCGGCAAGACCCAGCGCATCCGCTTCTACGACCTGCAGGGCACCGTGCTGCAGACCCTGCTGGACGTGGGAACCCCGATCACCGTCGAGGGCGACGACATCTCCCCGTCGGGGTCGTCACTGCTCACGTACTGCAAGGAGAGCGAGAAGGAGATCTGCGTCTGGTCCACCGCCTCCGACGCCCCGGCGAAGGTCCGGATCCCGTTCGAGACCGAGCGGCTCATCGGCTGGTACGACGACAAGCACATCGCGGGCTGGCGGCGCAAGGGTTCCGGCTACGAGGCCGTGGTGTTCGACTTCAAGGGGCGGTCGCAGCGGGTGCTGGCCACCACCACCGACGCCAAGGAGTACGAGAAGCAGTTCATGCGCTTCACCCGGGAGGGCTGACATGAGGGAATGGACCCATGCCGAGCACGTCTCGGCGGCCGCCACGGAGATCGCCCGGATGGCCGATGTCCTGAGGGGGCGGGAGATGTCCGTTCCCGTGCCGACCTGTCCCGGCTGGGATCTGGCCAGGCTCGTCACCCACACCGGTGGCGTACACCGGTGGGCGGCCGCCATGGTCGCCGACCTGGCCGAGCGGCGCTACGACCGCCGCGGGATGGACATGGGCCTGCCCGCCGACGCGAGCGGTTATCCCGCCTGGCTCGGTGCGGGGGCCGCCTTGCTGTCCGAGGCGCTGCTGTCGCAGGATCCGCAGGCGCCGATGTGGACCTGGGGCGGGGAGCGGCGGGTGCGCTTCTGGTCCAGGCGGATGCTCCACGAGACCCTGGTGCACCGGATGGACGCCGAGCTCGCGGTGGGCGTCCCGACTCTGGTCCCCGAGGACGTGGCGGCCGACGGGGTCGAGGAGTTCCTCGACATCCTGCCGTACGCCCTGTGGAACCCGGGTGTGGCCGAGCTGAGGGGCGGGGGCGAGACGATCTCCCTGCAGGCCGACACCGGAGCCGGGTGGGTGATCACCCTTGACCCCGACCGCTTCCACCACCGGCGGTCCCTGCAGCCGGGGAGCGTGACCGTGCGCACCGCCACCTCGGCGGACCTGCTGCAGGTCGTGTGGGGGCGGCGCAGCGTCGACGACTACGCCGTCGAGGGCGACGCGGGGCTGCTGGGCTGGTGGCGGGAGCTCGCCCGGATCTGACCGGCGGAAGGTAAACACCCGCCCCGGGATTCGGCCAAGACACGGCAGATCTCCAGGAAGGTCCGCCGCCGAGGCCGCCGCCCCGTGGTGCCATGCCCCTATGATCAAGATGTCTCAGGCGGTGACCTCGGCCGCGCTCGTCTCCGTGGGCCTGTTCGGTGGCACGGCGCTCGCGGACTCCGCGCCCTCCGCGGCGACGGTGAGGGGGGACCGGCCGCAGATAACGATCGTGGGCGAGGGGCGTCTGTCGGTCACCCCGGACGTCATGAAGCTGGACGCCGGTGTCGAGGTGGTCCGTTCCACCGCGGGAGAGGCGTTCACCGCCGCCCGCGCCGCCGCCGCCGCGCTGACGAAGGCGTTGCTGGCGGCCGGCATCGCGGCCAAGGACCTGCGGACCGACGAGCTGTCCCTGGGCCCCCAGTACAAGGACTACCCAACGATCTCCGGCTACCGGGCCGCGCAGGGGGTCGAGGCGGTGGTGCGGGACCTGGACACCGCGGACGACGTGATCGACGAGGCGGTCGCGGCCGGCGAGGCGGTCCGGCTGGACAGCGTCTCCTTCGAGGTCGCCGACAACCGTGCGCCGCTCAGGCTGGCCCGCGAGGCCGCGTTCAGGGACGCCAGGACCCGCGCCACGCAGTACGCCAGGCTCGCGGGGCGCAGGCTCGGTCGCGCGCTGGAGATCAGCGAGGAGAACGTCACCCCGCCGCGGCCGTTCTTCGCCGCCGGCGCGATCGCGGACAAGGCGTCGATCAGCCCAGGCCGCCAGGACGTGTCGGTCAGCGTCAGGGTGGTCTACGAGCTGGATTAGGCCCCGCTCACGCGGTGCTCCCCCGATCCCGGGTACGCGACAGGTTCCCGGCACACGACGGGCCCCGGCGGGTCACCACCCGCCGGGGCCCGTCACCTCGTGCTCAGGGCAGCGCCAGCATCCTGTCCAGGGCGACCCCGGCCCAGTGGGCGGTGTCGTCGTCCACGGTGATCTGGTTGACGACCTGGCCGGCGGCGAGCGACTCCAGCGCCCACACCAGGTGCGGCAGGTCGATCCGGTTCATCGTCGAGCAGTAGCAGACGGTCCGGTCCAGGAACGTCACGTCCTTGTCGGGGAACATGGCGCCGAGCCGCTTGACCAGGTTCAGCTCGGTGCCCACCGCCCAGGAGGACCCGGCGGGAGCCGCCTCGATCTTCTTGATGATGTACTCGGTCGAGCCGACATGATCGGCCTTGGTGACGACCTCGTGCCTGCACTCGGGGTGGACCAGCACGTTGACGCCGGGGATGCGCGCGCGGACGTCGTCCACGCACTCGGCGCTGAAGCGGCCGTGTACCGAGCAGTGCCCCTTCCACAGGATCATCCTGGCGCCCGCGAGCTGCTCGGCGGTCAGGCCGCCGTTCGGCCGGTGCGGGTTGTAGACGACGCAGTCGTCCAGCGACAGGCCCATCTCCAGCACCGCGGTGTTGCGGCCCAGGTGCTGGTCGGGAAGGAAGAGCACCTTCTCCCCGCGGGAGAAGGCCCACTCCAGGGCGCGCCTGGCGTTGGAGGAGGTGCAGACGGTGCCGCCGTTGCGCCCGCAGAAGGCCTTGATGTCGGCGCTGGAGTTCATGTAGGTGACGGGGACGGTGCCACCGGCGATCCCGGCGTCCTCCAGCGCCTCCCAGCACTCCTCGACCTGGTCGAAGGTGGCCATGTCGGCCATCGAGCACCCGGCGGCGAGGTCGGGCAGCACCACCTTCTGGGAGTCGGAGGTGAGGATGTCGGCGGACTCGGCCATGAAGTGCACGCCGCAGAAGACGATGTACTCGGCGCCGGGCCGGGCCGCGGCCTCCTTGGCGAGCTTGAACGAGTCGCCGGTCACGTCGGCGAACTGGATGACCTCGTCACGCTGGTAGTGGTGGCCCAGTACGAAGACCCTGTCGCCGAGCGCCGCCTTCGCCTTCCTGGCGCGTTCCACCAGCGCCGGGTCGGACGCGGCCGGCAGCTCGCCGGGACAGTCGACACCGCGCTCGCTGTGCGGGTCCACGCCCCTGCCCAGGACGAAGAGCGGAAGCCCGGTCTCGGTGGTCGTCATGGCCACACCCCCTTATCGTCGAAGTGACGACTAATGATGACACACGCTGCTGAGGCTTTATTCCGTGGGAGGGAGTTTTGTCCGAAGAGGGGAGGTGTGAGTCGTCCCAGGAATGTGTAAGCGGGGACGGGTGTTGGTAGCGTCTAAGAAGGACGTCAGAAACAGACAGCCGTTCCCGGGGAGCGGCTGACGCAGACGCGGGAGTCACCACATGTCGGTTGAGAGCAGCGAGACCACGGCGCAGGGCCTGATCCTCAGTTCCGCGGCCGCCGCGAAGGTCAAGAGCCTGCTGGAGCAGCAGGGCGAGGAGGGCCTCCAGCTGCGCGTGGCCGTGCAGCCCGGTGGCTGCTCCGGTCTGCGCTACCAGCTCTTCTTCGACGACCGTTCGATGGACGGTGACGTCGTCTCCGACTTCGACGGCGTGAGCGTGGTCACCGACCGGATGAGCGCGCCCTACCTCGTAGGTGCCACCGTCGACTTCGTCGACACGATCGAGAAGCAGGGCTTCACGATCGACAACCCCAACGCCACGGGGTCGTGCGCCTGCGGAGACTCGTTCAACTAGGCGATCGCCCGACCGGACGAGACCGGACGAGACAGCGAAGGCCCCGCGCGGTGACATCCGTCAC
>NZ_JBFAOJ010000067.1:0-55949 GCF_040675205.1 Streptosporangium sp. NPDC049644
AACCCGACGGCCGGGTTGGGCCCGTCCGACACCGTGGACATCGGCTGGCACACGTTCCTGATGTACACCCGCGAGTACGCCGAGTTCTGCCAGCGCCGCGCCGCTCCATGAGCGGCCACGTGAGGCCACGTGAGGCCACTGCGCGCCCGGATGCGATCTCCGGCTCGCCCGCTTCTCGCCCGGTTGGACTCTCCCACTGTGGGAGCCTCCATGCTGGTGACTCCTCCGCTCCCGAGAGGAACGGCTTCCCGCTTCCCTCGGCTGAGGTGGGCGACGGACAAGCCCTGCCCGTTTTCGAACCCGGAAACCGTATCAAGGAGGCGATTCCCCTGCCAGGCGAACCCGGCGGTCCCCTCGCTGGAGCTGATGGTGTGAACGAGGGACACCTGCCGATCGGACGGTTCGCGAGGCTCTGCCGGCTCAGCGTCAAGCAGTTGCGTCACTACGACGAGCTGGGCCTGCTGACCCCGGACCACGTCGATCCGGACACCGGCTACCGCTACTACCGGCCGGACCAGGCGCGTGCCGCGATGCTGATCGGCCTGCTCCGCTCCATCGACGTACCCCTTACCTCGATCGGGCGGGTGCTGTCCGGCGACACGGGTGCGCTCGGTGGCGTACGCGACCGGATGGAGGCCGATCTGGCGCGCCGCGAACGCAACTTCGCCGCGCTCGAACGCATCCTCTCCGACGGTCTGCCCCGGCCGGAGGTGACGGTGGTCCGTGAGCCCGCCCGGCGGGTGGCCGTCGTCAGGGACATCGCGACGCCGGACCGGATCGGCGTCGTCACCTCGGCGTGCGTGGCCCGGCTGCTCGCCGCCGTGGGCACCCCGAAGGGGCTGCTGATCGGGCTGTTCCCGCTGGATCTCACGCGGGAACTCGCCGTGGCCGTCACCGTGGAGACGTCCGAGGACGTGCCGGGGACGTCCCCGGACGTGCTGCCCGGCGGCCTGTACGCCTCGGTGACGCACGTCGGTCCTTACGACCAGATCCCGCTCACCGCGCACGCGCTGCTCGCCTGGGTGGGCGAGCGCGGGCACACGCCCGAAGGCCCGCTGCGCGAGGTGTACGTCTCCAATCCCGTCACCACGCCGCAGAACCGGTTGGTGACCCATCTGATGATCAAACTGGAGGACCCGGAATGAACTGGTATTCGGCCGCGGACGATCCCGAAGTGGTGGAGTTCGGTCCGGTACGCGGGCTCTCGGTCACCGGACAGGGGGCGCCGGGCGGGCCGGTCTACACGACGAGCGTGGGAGCGCTGTACGCCGTCGCCGGGGCGCTGCTCGGCATCGCGGCCCGCGCCGTGCGGCCGTTCGAAATGCCCCTCCTGGAAGGCCGCTGGTGGGCCGAGGACGAGCGACCGCCGCTCGACGTGCCGCGCGAGGAGTGGTGGTGGCATCTGTTCCTGCGGCTGCCGGAGCCGGTGGACGAGGTGTGGGCCGACGAGGCGCGCCAGTCCGCGGGGCACCCGGCCGCCGCCAGGGTGCAACTCGTCACCTTCACCGAGGGACTGTGCGTGCAGGTTCTGCACCGCGGACCGTACGCGGAGGAGCCGAAGTCCCTCGCCAGGATGGACGCGCTGATGCGGAGCGAGGGGCTGGTCCGGAACGGCCTGCACCACGAGATCTACCTGTCCGACACGGGGGAGACCGACCCGGAGAAGATGCTGACCGTACTCCGGCAGCCCGTTCGCGCCGCCTGAAGCCGGGGCCGTGATTCGACACCGGGTGTGCGGAAGCCGTTACCGCGCCATTCCGGTCCCTGGGCGGTGTAACTTTCCGCATTAAAGACCGACACTAATTACCCGGGCCCCGCTGATTCTCGCTCCGCGCGGCTCGCTCGGCTGGATTTTCCCGGCGGGGAAAAACCTTCGAAGGCCCGCTTCGCGCTGTCGGCGTGAGGCGGGTTTTCTTCTTTGCGTACCAGGTCATCCAGGTGATCACCGGTCTCCGGCAGGGGGCGTCCGCACCCTCCCGGGAGCTTTCGGGCCCGAGGTTCCGGCCATTGCCGCCTCGGTCGTGGGTGGGCGACTTCCTTTTCTCCGATTCCCGCTCGGAGCTATCCGCTACGCGGCAGAACTTTATTCGCGTAATGGCAGATTTAACAATTTACCTATACGATCGCCGTTCGTGGCTGAAGTTGATCTTTCGGGACCCCGATTGGCTGACGACCTGTTCTTTGTCATGCATGACAATGCGACAGGCCGGATGAGGCTTCATGCCCGCCTGACCGGTCTGGGGCTGGCCGCCGCCATCCTGGGAGAACTGATGCTCGCCGGGCGGATAACCGTGGGATTGGCGGCGGGGCAGATCGGGCTCGTCGTTCTCGACGCGGCGCCGCCCGAAGACACGCTCACCAGGACCGCCCTGGACCACGTCGTCGCCGAACCCGCACACCGCTTCCGTACCTGGTTGCAGTTCCTCGCCCGTACGGCACGCGCCGACGTGGCGGCCCGGATGACCGCCGACGGGCTGCTGCGCCCGCCCGGCAGACGCCCGTCGCGGAGGCAGGTGCCGGTCGACGTGAACATCGCGGCGTGGCCCGGCGGACGCGTCAACCTGGCGATCCAACGCCGTGAACCACTCAGCGTCCAGGACGGCGTCCTGCTGGGGCTGCTCGTCGCGACCGGCGGCAACCAGCTCGTCCTGTGGGAGCAGAACCCGAGATACCTCTCCGATTCGATCACCGCCCTCCCGGCGCCGCTCCAGGAACTGATCGCCCAGACCGAGGCTGCCGTAGGTGACTCCGTCATCAGCCGCCGGTGAACCCACCCCCCTCATTTCAAGGATCCCAATGTCCGTGACAGAACGAAGGGCCAGCGCCGTCTCCGCCGCGCTCGCCCAGGACCGCCTCGGTGTGCCGTCGGTGGTGTTCTTCGTCATCTCGGCGGCGGCGCCGCTGACCGTCATCGGTGGCTCGGTGACCGCCGCCTACGCCGCGACCGGCGTGATCGGCGTGCCGCTCGCCTTCATCCTGCTCGGAGCCATCCTGGGCCTGTTCGCCGTCGGCTACGTGACGATGGCCCGTTACGTCGTCAACGCCGGGGCGTTCTACGCGTACACCGCGAAAGGGCTCGGCAGGCCGGTGGGTGTGGCGACCGCGTGGGTCGCGTTGCTGGCCTACAACGCGCTCCAGGTGGGTCTCTACGGCATGATAGGTGCGGCCGCCCAGCCGCTGATCGCCGACTGGTTCGGAAGCTCTCCGCCCTGGTGGGTCATCGGGCTGGTCGCCTGGGTGCTGACCGGGGTGCTCGGCCTCATGCGGGTCGACGTGAACGGGAAGGTCCTTTCGGTCCTGCTGCTGACGGAGATAGCCGTCGTCGTCGTGTTCGACATCGCGGACCTGATCAACCCGGCGGCCTCGGGCTACAGCCTCGACGTCTTCGACCCGTCGAACCTCTTCGTCCCCGGGATCGGAGCGGTGGTCGCGATCTGCATCGCGTCCTTCGCGGGCTTCGAGTCGTCGGTGGTGTTCTCCGAGGAGACCAAGGACCCGAGGCGCACGGTGCCGATCGCGACCTACATCGCACTCGCCGTCATCTCCGGCCTCTACGCGTTGTCGTCCTGGGCGATGACCGTGCCGATCGGCTCGGACAAGATCGTCGAGGCCACGCGCGAGCAGAGTTCGGCCCTCCTGTTCAACCTGGCCGGGCAGCACCTGGGGGCGACCGTCGCCACCATCGGTTCCCTCCTCTTCGTGACGAGCCTCTTCGCCGCGCTGATCGCCTTCCACAACACGATCTCCCGCTACGTCTTCGCCCTCGGCAGGGAGAGGGTGCTGCCCGAGACCTTCGGCCGTACCTCCCCCCGGACCGGTGCCCCGGTCAACGGCTCGGTGGCGCAGAGTGTCATCGGGCTGGTCACGATCGTCATATACGCGCTCTTCGGCCTGGATCCGGTCGTCCAGCTGTTCTTCACCGTCGGATCGTTCGGTGGCCTGGGACTGCTCATGATGCTGGCGGCCACCTCGATCTCCGTGCTGGTCTTCTTCACCAAGAACCCCAAGGAGGAGAACGCCTGGCGGACCAGGATCGCCCCGGGTATCTCCTCGGTCCTGCTGATCGTGGTCATCGTGCTCGTCATGGCCAACTTCGACACCGTGCTCGGCGTGGCCCCCGACTCCCCGCTGCGCTGGATCATGCCCGCCGTCTACTTCGTCGCCGTGGGGCTCGGCGTCATGTGGGGACTCGCCCTGCGGGCCAACCGGCCGAAGGTGTACGCGAACATCGGGCGGGGCGCCCAGGCGGCCGTGGGAGGGACCGAATGACAGAGATCATTCGCGTTCGGAACACTCCCGGAGCCGCCGAGACCATTGGCGCGATCATCGCCACCTCCTTCCACGAGCAGGAGATCTCGGCCTGGATGATCCCGCCGGACGACGACCGCCGCCGGGTGATGCCCCCCTTCTTCTCCATGATCACCGAGAGCGCCCTCATCCACGGCGAGGTCCACGCGACGGCCGACATGTCCGCCGTGGCCGTATGGTTTCACAAAGGCGCCGAGCCGCTTCCCGAGATCCCCGACCGGGACGTCCGGGTGGAGGCGTTCGCCGGTCCCCACGCGGAGCGCATCGGGCAGATGGGGGAGGAGATGGACAAGCGCCACCCCCACGACCCGCACCACTACCTGGCGTTCCTCGCCGTACTCCCCGGGCACCAGGGACGGAGGACGGGGACCCGGCTGCTCAGGGAGTACCACCGCGGGCTCGACGAGGCGGGCATACCCGCGTACCTGGAGGCCAGCAGCACCCGCAGCCGCAGGCTCTACCTGCGCCACGGCTATCAGGACCTCGGCGACCCGATGTTCATGCCCGACGGCCCGCCGATGTTCCCGATGTGGCGCCCGCCGAACCTCTGACCGTGCCTCCCGCCGGTCACGGTGTCGCGACCGGCCCGGCCGGGCCGGTCCGGCCGGTGTCGTACGAGTGTGATGTGCGCCCCTTGGGCGGATACGGCACTGATCGGGCTGCTAGCATTCGTTCCATGATCTTCTTCTTCCAGCTGCGTTAAGGGACCGTCGGCGAGGCGAGGAACCCCCGTCGTCGACGAGGCGGGGCGGCGTGGCGCCGTCCCGAACCTTGACGTGGGAGAAGAACGATCATCATGCGCACTCGCGCGCGTTTTCTCACCGCCCCGCGTCCCAGCGCCCTCGCCGTCTCGTGACGGCGGCGCGCCTGGTGGCGCGGTGCGTCCGAGGACTGGAGCCCGTCGTGGCCTCCGAGATCCTCCAGCTCGGACTCGGTCCGATCACCCGTCTGGGCCACCGTGAGGTGCACTTCCGTGCGCCTCGGCCGGAGCCCGGGGTGGTCCGGCTGCGCACCGCGGACGACGTGTTCCTGCTCGCCGCCCAAGTGCCGGACATCGGAGCGGCCAGAACGGGTGTCGACGCGCTCGCCGAGCTCGCGGCCGTCACCGATGTGGACACGCTGCTCCGGCACCGGCTGGGCTGTGGAGGCTCCGGCGACCTCACCGGTGTCGAGGTGTCGGCGTCCTTCCTGGGAAGGCGGAACTTCAACCGGTACGACGTCGAGGACGCCGTCGGCCGGGCCCTGGCGTGGCGGCTGGGAGCCGGCTACCACTCGCGGCGCGGGGGCGCCGCGCCCCCGCCGGCCCACAGCGCGTGGCGGCTGATCCTGGACGGCACCCGGGCGACGCTCCTGCTGAGGATCACCGACCGGCCGCTGCACCGCCGTACCTACAAGCGGTGCACGATCCCGGGCACCCTGCATCCTCCGCTGGCCGCGGCGATGGCCCGGATGGCCGACATCCGGTCCGACCACCGGGTGCTCGACCCCTGCTGCGGTGCCGGAACCCTGCTCATCGAGGCCGGGCGGCTGCGGCCGGACGCCCGCTTCTGCGGCTTCGACCTGGACCCGGACGCGCTGCGGGCGGCGCGTACGAACGCGGCGGATCTGCCGGCCGTCACCGTCCGCCAGGCCGATGCCGGTGACCTGCCGCTGGCCGACGGCAGCGTCGACCGCGTCGTGTGCAACCCGCCCTGGGGTACGCAGGTCGCCGCGCACGGCCTGCTCGACGGGGCTTTCTCCCGCTGGTGGACGGAACTGCGGCGGGTCCTCGCTCCCGACGGAATGGCGGTGGTGCTGATCCCCGACACCGACGACCTCGGCACCGCCATCCGGCACCGGCTGGTCCCTGTCCACGTCCAGCAGGTCCGGCTCTCCGGCGCCAGTTCGTACATCGTCCGGCTCATGGCAGGGGAGCGGCGCCCACGACAGCAGTCCCGGCGTCGAACACAGGGAGGATGAGCTCGGAGGATCGAAGGGGAAGGTCAGGGCGGTGGCGGATGCGGTGATCCCGCCGCCACCGCCCCGACCGTTCCAGCCGGGGCTCCCGCGAGGACGCGGGCATGACGACGGTTGACCGGTGGGTTCCGCCGGGAGATCAGAGCAGGGCGCGGACCTCGCGTTCGAAGCCTGCGACGTGTTCGGCGGCGAGCCGGGCGGCCCGCTCCTCCTCGCCGTCGACGACGGCGCGCAGCAGCGGGCCGTGCTCTCCGACGTGGCCCGCCATGCCGGGAAGCCGGTCGACGAACAGGCACCAGATCCGGGTGGCCAGGTTGTCGTAGCGGACCAGGGTGTCCTCAAGGTAGGGGTTTCGGGTGGCGGCGTACAGGGCGCGGTGCACGCGCAGGTCGAGACGCATCAACTGCTCCGGCGGCAGGGTGGAGATGCGCTCGGGGGCCAGTTCCGCGCCGAGCTCGCCGAGCGCGATCCGGTCCGCCGGCGTGGCGCGCAGGGCCGCCTTGGCCGCGGCCACCGGCTCCAGTTGCTGCCGGACCTCGGAGATGTGGGCGAGGTCGGTGATGTTGACCTCGGTGGCGAAGGTGCCGCGGCGCGGGTAGGCGACCACGAGCCGCTCGCCCTCCAGCCGTTTCAGTGCCTCGCGGACGGGTGTCCTGCCCATGTCGAGTGAGGCGGCGAGCTGGTCCTCCTTGATCGGCATCCCGGGGCGGATGTCGAGCATGACGAGCCTGTCGCGGATGGCTCGGTACGCCTGCTCGGAGAGCGAGAGCGGTGCCCCGTCGTCCCCTGCGTTGACCGTCGCTCGCACCTGACGTAGATTACCCCATCAACTGATATATCAATAGTTTACTAGGTGGCCTCGACCCGAACGGAGCCTCGGCGTGACCACGAACCCGCTCCCCGAACACCCCGACCTGCTCTGGCGCAACCCGGAGCCGAAGCCGTCGTACGACGCGATCGTCGTGGGCGGCGGCGGGCACGGGCTCGCCACCGCCTACTACCTGGCCAGGAACCACGGCATCGGCAACGTGGCGGTGCTGGAGAAGGGCTGGCTGGCCGGTGGCAACATGGCCCGCAACACCACGATCATCCGCTCCAACTACCTGTGGGACGAGAGCGCCGGGATCTACGAGTTCGCGCTGAAGCAGTGGGAGCGGCTGCCCGAGGAACTGGACTACGACTTCCTGTTCAGCCAGCGGGGCGTGCTCAACCTCGCCCACACCCTCCAGGACGTCCGCGAGGCCCGCCGCCGGGTCGACGCCAACCGGCTCAACGGCGTCGACGCGGAGTGGCTGGAGGCCGAGGAGGTGGCCGAGGTGTGCCCGATCGTCAACGTCTCCCCGGACGTCCGCTACCCGGTGCTGGGCGCGACGTTCCAGCCCCGGGCCGGCATCGCCAAGCACGACCACGTGGCCTGGGCCTTCGCCCGCGCCGCGGACGCGCTGGGCGTGGACCTCATCCAGAACTGCGCGGTCACCGGCTTCGTCAAGGACGGCGACCGGGTCGTCGGCGTGCGCACCACCCGGGGCACCGTGAACGCCGGGGTGGTCGGCCTGGTCGCCGCCGGTCACAGCGGCGTCCTGGCGGAGCAGGCCGGCTTCCGGCTGCCGGTCCGGTCGCAACCGCTGCAGGCACTGGTCTCCGAGCTGTACGAGCCGGTCCACCCCACCGTGGTCATGTCGAACCACGTGCACGTCTACGTCTCGCAGGCGCACAAGGGCGAGCTGGTCATGGGCGCCGGGGTGGACTCCTACAACGGCTACGGCCGGCGCGGCTCCTTCCACGTCATCGAGAAGCAGATGGCGGCGGCGATCGAACTGTTCCCGATCTTCGCCCGCGCGCACGTGCTCCGTACCTGGGGCGGCATCGTCGACGTCTCCCCCGACGCCTCGCCCATCATCGGCAGGACGCCCGTGGAGAACCTCTACGTCAACTGTGGCTGGGGGACCGGCGGTTTCAAGGCCACCCCGTCGGCCGGATGGACCATGGCCCACACCATGGCGACCGGGGAGCCGCACCCGCTGAACGCGCCGTTCTCCCTGGAGCGGTTCACCACCGGCGCCCTCATCGACGAGCACGGCGCCGCGGCCGTGGCCCACTGATCCCGCGACCTCGCGAAGGAGCCACCGAATGCTCTTGCTGGACTGTCCCTGGTGCGGGCCGCGGGACGAGACCGAGTACCACTACGGCGGGCAGGCCCACGTCCGCTACCCGCAGGCCCCGGCCGACCTGACCGATCGGGAATGGGCCGAGTACCTCTTCTTCCGCGACAACCCCGAGGGCCCCTTCGCCGAACGCTGGGTGCACAGCACCGGCTGCCGCCGCTGGTTCAACGTCGTGCGGGACACCACCAGCTACCGGGTGCTCGCCGTCTACCGGCCCACCGACCCCCGCCCGGAAGGATCGCGATGAGCGCCCAGCCCCACCGGCTCCCGTCCGGCGGCCGGATCGACCGCGACACGGTGCTCCGCCTCACCGTCGACGGCCAGGAGCTGACCGGCCACCCGGGTGACACCGTCGCCTCGGCGATGCTGGCCGCGGGCAGGCTCGACGTCGCCCCCTCGATCTACCGGGGGCGCCCGCGCGGCATCGTGGCGGCCGGTGTCGAGGAGCCGAACGCGCTGCTCGAGGTCCTCGGGCGGTGCTCGGAGTCGATGCTCCCGGCCACCACGGTCTCCCTCGTCGACGGGCTGGCCGTGCGGACGCTGTCCGGCCTGGGCCGGCTCGACCCCACCGGTGACGAGGCCGTCTACGACAAGAGGTTCGCGCACACCGACGTCCTGGTCATCGGTGCCGGCCCGGCGGGGCTCGCCGCGGCCTCCGCCGCCGCCAGGTCGGGCGCCCGGGTGATCCTGCTCGACGAGCAGTCCGAGGCGGGGGGATCGCTGCTCTCCTGCCGCCAGGAGACGGTGAACGGCTCGCCCGCGCTGGACTGGGTGCGCGAGGTGGTGGCCGAACTCGAATCCGCCCCCGAGGCGAGGGTGCTCAGCCGCACCACCGCCTTCGGCAGCTACGACGACAACTACGTGGTCGCGGTCCAGCACCGCACCGACCATCTCGGTCACCCGGCTCCCGAGGGCGTGTCCCGCCAGCGGGTCTGGCACATCCGGGCGGCGCGGGTCGTGATCGCCACCGGCGCGCACGAGCGCCCGCTGGTCTTCGCGGGCAATGACCGACCCGGGGTCCTCCTGGCCTCGGCCGTGCGCGGCTACCTCAACCGGTACGCGGTGGCGCCCTGCTCCCGCGCCGTGGTGAGCACCGTCAACGACAGCGCGTACGACACGGTGACCGACCTGGTCGCGGCCGGAGTCGAGGTGGCGGCCGTGATCGACGCCCGTCCCGTCCTGTCGCCGCGCGCGGCCGAGGTCGCCGGGACCGGAGTGCGTGTCGTGCCGGGCAGCGCGGTCGTCGAGACGACCGGCGCCTCGCGGGTCGGCGGCGTCCTGGTCGGCGCGCTGGACGAGGACGGACTGCTCGGCGGCGACGCCGAGGCCGATGTCGAGGCCATCGCGTGTGACCTGCTCGCCGTCTCCGGCGGCTGGAGCCCGGTCGTACACCTGCACAGTCAGCGGCAGGGCGGGCTGCGCTGGGACGACGTGCTCGCGGCCTTCGTGCCCGAGGGGACCGTCCGCGACCAGCAGGTGGCCGGTTCGGCCCGGGGCACCTTCGACCTCGGTGGCTGCCTTGAGGAGGGTACCGAGGCCGGGGTCGCGGCCGCCGTGGCCGCCGGGTTCCCGATCGAGGCCGAGGCCCCGGTGGGGCGGGCGGCCACCGGCGAGTACGGGCCGGTCCGGCAGCTCTGGCTGGTGCCGGGGCGGACCGGCGGGCCGGCCGACTGGCACGAGCACTTCGTCGACCTGCAGCGCGACCAGACCGTCGCCGACGTCTGGCGGGCGACCGGTGCGGGCCTGCGCGGCATCGAGCACGTGAAGCGCTACACCTCGATCGGCACCGCGCACGACCAGGGCAGGACCTCCGCCGTCAACGCGATCGGCGTGATCGCCACCGCCCTCGGCGCGACCCCCGGAGAGATCGGCACGACGTCCTACCGGGCGCCGTACACCCCGGTCTCCTTCGCGGCCCTCGCCGGGCGCGAGCGGGGCGACCTCTTCGACCCCGAACGGACCACCCCGATCCAGCCCTGGCACGTCGCGCACGGCGCCAGGTTCGAGATCGTCGGGCAGTGGCTGCGCCCCCGGTACTTCCCGAGGGACGGTGAGGACATCGACGCGGCGGTCGCCCGCGAGAGCCGGGCCGCCCGGCGGGGCGTCGCCATGATGGACGCCTCCACGCTGGGCAAGATCGAGGTCTGCGGCGCCGACGCGGGCGAGTTCCTGGACCGCGTCTACACCAACGCCCACCGGAGACTGCCGGTCGGCTCCGCCAGGTACGGGGTCATGTGCAAGCCAGACGGCATGATCCTGGACGACGGCGTGAACCTGCGCCTCGACGAGAACCGCTTCCTGCTCACCACCACCACCGGCGGTGCGGCCGGTGTACTCGACTGGCTTGAGGAGTGGCTGCAGACCGAGTGGCCCGAACTGGACGTTTACTGCACCTCGGTGACCGAGCAGTGGACGACGATCGCGGTGGTGGGCCCGAAATCGCGGCAGGTGGTCGCGCGGGTGGCCCCGGAGCTGGACGTCTCGGCCGAGGCGTTCCCGTTCATGACCTTCCGCGAGACCACGCTGGCCTCCGGCGTGCCCGCCAGGATCTGCCGGATCTCCTTCTCCGGCGAGCTCGCCTACGAGATCAACGTGTCGGGCTGGTACGGCCTCGCCGTCTGGGAGCAGGTGTACGCCGCCGGAGCGGACCTCGACATCACGCCCTACGGCACCGAGACGATGCACGTGCTCCGCGCGGAGAAGGGTTACCCCATCGTCGGGCAGGACACCGACGGGACCGTCACGCCGCAGGACGCCGGCCTGGACTGGGTGGTCTCGAAACGCAAGGACTTCATCGGCAACCGCTCCTACACCAGGGCGGACACCGCGCGGGCCGACCGCAGGCACCTGGTCGGCCTGCTGCCGGCCGACCGGGTGACCCGGCTCCCCGAGGGCACGCAGATCATCGCGCCGGACACGCCGGTCACCCCGGAGCAGGGACCCGTCCCGATGCTCGGGCACGTCACCTCCAGTTACCACAGCGAGGCGCTCGGCCGGCCGTTCGCCCTCGCTCTCGTCGCCGGCGGCCGGGATCGGATCGGGGAGACCCTCATCGCCTGCGTGGGCGACTCCCCGGTCGAGGTCGAGGTCACCGGACCCGTGCTGTACGACCCGGAGGGGAGCAGGCGTGACGGCTGAACTGCGGCGGAGCCCGCTGGCGCATCTGGAGGACCGGATGCGCGCCGCCCGGGGCGGGTCACTGCGGGAGCTGCCGTTCCTGACCATGATCTCCGTCCGGGTGGCACCCGGATCCGCGGCCTTCGACCGGATCGGGGCGGCCCTGGGGGGCGGCCTGCCGGAGCGGGTCGCGGACACCACCCGGGCGGGAGCGCACACCGCCCTGTGGCTGGGCCCGGACGAATGGCTCGTGGTCTCGTCGGCCGACCCCGGCCCGCTGGTGGCGGACCTCACCCTGGCCCTGGCGGGTGATTCCGGCACGGTGGTCGACGTGTCGGCGAACCGGACGATCCTTGAGCTCAGCGGGGCCGCGGCGCGTCAGGTGCTGGAGAAGGGCTGCCCCGCCGACCTGCATCCCCGGTCGTTCGGCCCCGGCGACGCGGTGACGACCACGCTCGGACCGGTGCCCGTGCTGCTCTGGCAGTCCGGTCCCTCGACGTACCTGATCCTGCCCCGCTCCTCCTTCGCCGACTACGTCGCCCGGTGGCTGCTCGACGCGATGACCGAGTTCGCCTCCCCAGAGGTGCGCTGAGACGGCAAAGGCGTCCGCTCCGCAGCGGTCTTGATTATGGTCATAAATGGATTTTCGGCGGGGATCCTCTCTGCCTCCGTAAAGAGAGGATCGCCGTAATTTTCGGTGGGGTGAAGCTCTCCCTGAAAAGCTACCCGAGTTGCATATCCGCCACATACCGCGCAAGGTTTATTTGCTGCTACACCTGCCGCGTTATGCCTTGTACACCTCCTGCGGTATATGGCAGGAGGAGGGATGTCAGCCAGGGAGAATATGACTAGCATGCGCTGATGTACAGCTATGCGAGGACATCTTGGTTGAGACTTCTCACAGCGCATCCACTGCTCGTCGACACTGTGATCGCGGTGGTGTTGTCCGCCGTCATGTGGATGTGGGAACTCAGCGACACCAGGTACGGGACGCGCCCGCCGGACGGCCTGTCGCTCGCACTGACCCTCGCGGTGAACCTGCCGTTGGCCCTGCGACGGCGGATGCCGTGCACGGTGCTGGTGTTCTCGTGTGCGATGTCCCTGATTCATCTGGTACTCGGCTACCACTCCCAGGTGAACAAGATGGGAACGCTGCTGGTGCTGTACACCGTGGCCGCCCAGCGGCCGGTGGCGGTGTCATTGGCGGGGGCGGTGCTCACCTTCGGCCTGTGGTGGTGCTCCTCGATGGCGTTCCCGGGCACCAAGTTCTGGATGGCCGTCGTGTGGCCGCTGATGGCCGTCGGCTTCACCTGGGCTTTCGGCAGCGCCACCCGAATGGTCATCGAGAGCAACCGACGGCTCACCGAACTGACCAGGCAGTTGCGTGACGAGCAGGAGAACAAGGCCCGGCTGGCGGTGGCTCAGGAGCGAACGCGGATCGCCCGCGAACTGCACGACGTGGTCGCCCATCATCTGTCGGTGGTCGCGGTCCAGGCCGAGCTGGGCCAGTACGTGCTGTCGACCGATCGGGCCACCGCCGGCACGGCGCTGGCCACCATCGCGGACACCACCCGTGAGGCCCTGGACGAGATGCGACTGCTGCTGTTGATCCTGCGCATCGGGGCCGACGACGAACGGGAGGCGCAATACGGCGTGACGCCCGGACTGGGGGACCTGGGAACGCTGATCGAGCGGGTGCGCACGGCCGGCGTGACGGTGGAGGTGGTCGTGATCGGCGAGGAGAAGCCCCTGCTCCAGAGGCTGGATCTGTGCGTCTATCGGATCATCCAGGAATGCCTGACAAACGTCGTCAAGCACGCCGCCCCCACCCGGGTGCGGGTGACCTTCACCTATGGTGTGGGCGTCCTGACGCTACAGGTGTGCGACGACGGCCGTCTCGGTATCGACCAACCGGTCGAAGTGATCCATAACACACCAGGCCAGGGATTGATCGGCATGACTGAGCGAGTCAAGCTGTACCAGGGCACGATCACCACCGGTCCTCGCCCCACGGGCGGATTCCAGGTCGTGGTGACCCTTCCCCTGCTCACCCGTCCCGGTCGGGAGCCCTCCACTCCAACCAGCGAGAGGTGACGATGATCAAGGTGCTGGTAGCCGACGATCAGGAACTCATCCGGGCCGGACTGACCGCCCTCCTGCGCGCCGCCCCGGACCTTGAAGTAGTCGGTGAGGCCTCGGACGGTCACGAGGCCGTCCAGTGCGCCGCCGCCACCCATCCGGATGTGATCCTGATGGACATCCGCATGCCCGGCATGGACGGCATCGCCGCGACCAAGCGCATCCTGGCCGACGGCAGCGCGCCCCGTACCCCGCAGATACTCATTCTGACCACTTTCGACATCGATGAGTACGTCTACCAGGCGTTGCGCGCCGGAGCCTCCGGCTTCCTGCTCAAGCAGACCCCGGCCAAGCGCCTCCTGTCCGCCATTCACACCGTCGCGGCCGGGGACATTCTGCTGTCGCCCACCAGTACCCAGCGATTGATCGAGGCGTTCACACCCGCCCCGCCCGCGGCGCCCGATCGTGACGTGTCCCAGCTTTTCGCGCTGACCGCCCGCGAGCTTGAGATCTTCACCCTGGTCGGCCAGACGCTGTCCAACCATGACATCGCCCAGAAGCTGTGCCTGAGCCAGGCCACCGTGAAAACCCACCTCAACCGCGCGATGAGCAAGCTCGGCCTGTCCAGCCGCGCCCATGTCGTCGCCACCGCCTACGACTGCGGCCTGGTCACCTCGCGCCGGCCCGCGGGCTGACCCGCCCACCGGCGCGACGGGTGGCGTGTCCGCACCTTCCCCGCCCACGGTCCGGCGCCGTTGTCGTCATGCCGGCCCGGGAAGCCGGCCCGGCGCCGCTTCTGGTCATCGGGTACGTCCTGGCGGTGTTCGCGATCGCGGGGTGGCCCGCCACCGCCACCGCCATCGGCATCCCCATCGCGGCGGTGCTGTTCCGGCGAACCGGTACGACCGGCCATGCGGGTGTCCAGGTGGGGGAGCACACCGCGTGGCCGGTCGTTCTCAGGCGCGGGAGGACTAGGGGTTGATCACGAAGCTCGACCCCGGTTCCTTCACGATGTCGCCCTTGGCCGAGTTGGTGATGGTGACGTTCGTCAGCGTCGCGCTGCCGCGGGCGCCGCTCATCGCCAGGATGCCGGCGCCGTTGTTGGACCTGTCGATCCGCACGTTGGTGACCGCGACGCCGGGCATGTTGCCGCCCCCCGTCTTGAACTGGATGCCGTCGTAGGTCGAGTCGTGGATGTCGGTGTCCCGGATGGTGACACCGGTGATGTCCCGGTTCGCCGCGAAGAGCGTGATGGCCCCGAACTCCTGGTCCTCGTTCCAGAAGACGCCGCCGCACCGGTAGAGCGCGTTGCCCGCCACCAGGGTCTGCCCGGAGAAGGGCAGCGGGTCGTGGTCGGTCGCCAGCATGATGCCCGGGTAGTTCATGGTGTCGTAGACCAGGTTGTTCTCGATCTTGTTGCCGTAGCCGCCGTAGATCGCGATGCCGGTCGCCCGCCAGGGCAGCTGGATGGTGTTGTTGACGAACCGGTTGTCGTGTGCGATGTCCACCGCCGGGTCCTTGACGTACCGGTTGGCCCAGACCGCCAGGGAGTCGTCGCCGGTGGTGCGGAACGACGAGTTGAACACCCGCGAGTTCCGCGTGCCGTTGCTGAAGTTGATGCCGTCGGCGTAGGTGTTGCGGATGCGCATGCCGCTGAAGTCCAGCCCGTCGGCGGGCCCCCACAGATCCGGGATGTTGTCGTAGTCACGGCCGACCCAGACACCCACGTTGGCGTGCTCGATCCACACGTTGGAGATCTTGGTGTTCTTGCCGAACCGCCCGTTCAGCCCCACCCCGCCTTCGGCGTTGCCGTCGCCGCCGCGAATGCGGCCCGAGCCGAAGATGGCGATGTCGGAGATCTGGACGTTGTCGTCGATGTCGAAGCCGAAGTTGCCCTCGTGCGGGTGGTTGATGCCGCCGGTCGCCAGGTGCGGCTCGGTCAGGGTGTACAGCTGGGAGTGCCACATCCCCGCTCCGCGGATCGTGACGTCGCTGATGCCCACCTGGTTGAACTGACCCCGGTTCAGCGGGTCGTCGGTGAGGATCTTCTTCTCCTGCCGCCACTGTCCCTCCGGGATCCACACGCAGTCGATGACCCCGTTCTGGTCGTCCGTCACCGCCCGCTGGATGGCGGCCGTGTCGTCGAGCCCGTCGTTGGGCACCGCGCCGTACGCCGTGATCGAGGTGCAACCGGCCGGCCGGCTCGCCGCCGGTGCCACCTGCTCCAGGTCGATCAGGTCGATGATGTAGAACGAGGCCGTGTCGGTCGCGTCGCGCTGCAACCGGAACCTGGTGCCTGCCGGGTAGGTCGACGACAGCAGCGCGTGCGACTCGTCGAACAACCGCCGGGCGTCGGCCTGCGGGGTGTTCGTCAGGGATTCCGGGCCGTCGCTGTTCCCGTACAGCCAGCTGTGCCGCGACGAGAGGGTCAGCTTCCGGGCGAAGGTGTCGTTGACGTACAGGCTGATGGTGGCCTCGATGCCACCGCCGTTCGGCGCGTCGGGGATGGAGTTGCGCACCACGATCGAGTTGGCGGAGTTGGTCGAGGTGAACTCGACGAACTGCCCCGTGCTGTTCAGCCGCACCGACTGCCGCCCCGAGGACTCGGTGGCGAAGTTGGTGTGCCCGAAGGTGCGCAGCGGGTCGGCCGTCAGCAGGGTGCCCTGGTACCTGGCGGCCTCGGCCTCGTACTCGACCCACGGAACCGCCGCCCCGCGCCCGACCACGATCGCCTGGGAGAACGCGTTGTTGGTCTCGTTGGTCTCGGCGACGACGTTGGTCGCGTCGGCGGTGGCGGTGATGGTGGCACCGCCGGCGGTGGCGGTCCAGCTGCCGCCGACGGCCACGTTGACCGTCGCGCCCGCGGCGATCGACGGGGTGTTGGTGTTGAGCGTGGTGCCGCCCACCGTCAGCCGGGTGACCGTGGTCGCGCCCGTCGCGGTGTTCCCGCGGTTCTTCACCGACACGGTGAAGGTGACCGCCGCGCCGACCGCCGGGTTCGGCGGGTTGGAGCTGATGCCGAGGACCTGCAGGTCGGGTCCGGGAGCCTCGGTGACCACCAGCGGCGACGCCGCGGTGAAGGCGTTGTTGCCCTCGTTCTGCTCGAAGACCGTGTTCGGCTCGTCCACCCTGGCACTGACCTGATAGGTCGCCGCGCCGCGGGTGCCGATGTTCGCGGTCACCGTGGCCTGGGCGCCGGCCGCGAGAGCGGCGACCGGAGCGGTGCCGGCCGACGTGCCGCCCAGGTAGAAGTTGACATTGGTCGCGCCGGAGGCGGCGGTGCCGATGTTACGCACCGTGCCGGTCAGCGTGATCGCGTTGGTCTCGATCGGCGCGTTCGGGGACCAGCCGAGAGCCGAGACCGTCAGGTCGGGGTTCGGCGCGGGGACGCCGATGACCTGGAACTCGGCGACCTGTCCGGCGGGCGCGCCGGTGTTGCCGTTGAACCTCAACTGGACGTCGGCGACGGTGGCGTTGACGCCGATCGTCACCGTGTTGCCACCGGAGGCCGGGTTGAACGTGTAGTTCTGCGCCGACACCAGGTTGGTGTAGCCCGTGGCGTTCTGCTCCCGGCCCAGCACCTGGATGTTCTGGGTACGGGTGCCCCACGCGGCGTCCGGGTTCAGCTTCAGCACGACCGAGCTGACGCTCGCGTTGGCGCCGAGCTTGACCGCCAGCGTGTTCGGGTACCCGGCGTTGCCCTCCCAGTAGGTGGCCGTGCTGTTGTCGTTGGCGTTGGCCGCGACGAACGTGTGCACGTGGCCGGACTCGACCATCTCCTTGCCGACGGCCAGGTTCGAACCGGGATCGCCGGTGCCGTTGCGGGTCACCGTGTTGCTGTTCGCCGAGACGTTGCCCGCCGCGTCCCTGGCCCGCACGAAGTACGTCACGGTCGCCGACGCCGGTTGGTCGTCGGTGTAGGTCAGCACGTTGCCGACGCTGCCCCGGAGCTGGCCGCCCGCGTAGATGTCGTACCCGGTGACGCCCACGTTGTCGGTCGAGGCGTTCCAGGTCAGCTTGATCTGGCCGGGGGCCGGCTGGGTGAAGGCGAGGTTTCCGGGGGCCGACGGCTTCTCGGTGTCGCCGCCGCCGGCGGCGGCGTAGATCTCGAACTCGGAGATCTGCGCGGCGGGCCAGCCGGTGTTGGCGGTGACGTTGACGCGCCAGTACCGGTAGGTCGCGGCACTGAAGTCGATCGTGACCTTGTTACCGGTCGCCGGGTCGAACGTGTGGTTCGCCGAGGCCACCACCGTGCTGTAGCCGGTGCCGTCGGCGCTGCCCTGGATCGAGAGGGTCTGGGTGCGGGTCTGCCAGGCGGCGGGGGCGGGCACCTTCAGCACGATCCGGTCGACGCTCGTGGCGGTGCCGAGGTCGATCCGCGCCCACTGCGGGAAGCTGTTGTTCGCGCTCTCCCAGTAGGTGTTCTGATCGCCGTCGTTGATCGCGGACACCGGGTACTCGGCGATGGAAGTGCCGGCCTGGGTCGCCTTGCCCGGCGACAGGTTGGGTCCGCCGGCGGCGAAGGCCGGCACGACCGGCCCCGTGACGAGCAGGCCGGCGGTGACCGTGGTCGCCAGCATGGTCGCCAGCGTGGCCGCCACCAGCCGTAACGGTCCGTACGGTTTTCTCATGCGCGTTCTTCCATCTCTCGTCGAGCACGACAGAGCCGAGGCGTGAAGGCATGCGCCTTCACCGCACACGGATGGGGGGCAGGTGCATGGGCGCAGCGCATTCCTGAAGTTGCGAAGAGCCGCGAGAAAAAGAACTTTTCTTTGCAAGATTCTTGCGTACTGTTGGCCAAAGGTTACATACGCGCTACGACCACGTCAACGGGCGAAAAACGGCTCTCCGTACTGGCCCGACGCGAGATGTGAAGGAGGTCGGGACGGGCCGCGGCCGCCCCTTCTGCCGGCTGAAAGTCCGTCGCGGGGGTTGTGAGCGCATGGGTGACGTTGGCCGCGGAGCCGTACCGGGTGCGGGTCGTCCCGAGTTTCCATCGTCGGCTGTACGCACTCCGCCGATACCTGTCCCTGGTCGTCTCAGAAGTGTGATGCGCTGGTACCTATCCCAGGCCGAACAGCCCCACCGGCGCCAGGTTTTCCAGGTGTCGCCTCATCGAACGGCCGAGCGCGATCGGCGCCGGCAGGTCACTTCGGATCGTCTACTTGTGCACGAAGGCGGTCGACAAGCTCCCACACAGAAGCGAAAGGGTTGCGATTCGCCCACTGGGTTTCGGCGTTGTGGGCCTCTGTGAGTTGCTGGGCGCGCTTCCGCGCGACTTCGTAGCCATCCATCAGAGCGTCGGGATCAAAGCTCTTGCCGCTCCGCGTATAGCAACAGGTGCCATGTGCTTCTAGCGAATCACAAGCCTGGTCTGTTGTGAGATATCCACGTTGGTCCTTAACGTGAAGCATCAGCCAAAGCTCGAAGCAGGGGTTTGAGATAGCGCATTTTATATCATTTCGGTTGGCTAGAACCAACGCCCTGTCCAGGGTGGGATGAGGAACCGGAGCTTCGACATCCACTACGCACCAAACCTCGTCATACGCCATGAACTGGTCCATTGCGGACTTTGGCGCTCGCGCTTGATGGTCAATGGCAGATTTGATCAGCCCTAATGGCTCACCATGCGTCGGGCCGAACTGCACCCCGGGTATCCTCAGCCGGCGCTTCAACGATGCGAAGTAAATGCGCTCGGTAACCTCCCCCTCACAGTAGATGAGGAAGCGTTTCCGCTCTGGCAGGCTTCCCTGCTTTCGCTTCAGAGGTTTGCTGCGGCGGCCCGACATGTGGACTATTTTGCCGTGCGAGGGCGCGGTCCAGGAAGGAATCGTCAAAAACAGGAACCCCCCTGTAACGGCCGAGGAGGTAGCCGCGGAAGACGTTGTCGAGCCCCTCTCTCACGCGGTATCGCGTCAGCGGGTGAAGTTCTGTCGCCCCGTCCGAGGAACGGTCCGTGAACCAGATCTGATCGCGCTTGAGCCCTGCTTCGGTCAGTGGCGACAGGAGAGTCACGTCGTGTGCGTTAAAAACTATCTGTGCACCTTTGTTATTAAAGTGTGGATCTTGGAAGAGCTTCACCAACTTGCTCGCCAGCAGGGGATGTAGGAACGCGTTCAGTTCGTCGACCACAACCAGTTTTCCTGTTGACAGCGCATGAATGATGGGCCCGAGCAGGGCAAACCAGCTACGTGTTCCGCTGGATTCGCTGTCCAGCGGAAGAGTGTACTCCTGGCCTTTCACGCGGTGCACAAAGTCGACTTTCGGCGGGCCTTGAAGCTCAAGATTTTCGTCAGCATGACGATCTGGGTTTATTGCCGTTAAGAGTGCGATAATTCTGTCTCGAACCTCTTTGTCTACGGGTTGTGGCTCGTGGCGGACATTGGTAATGCCAAAGTCTGCATAATTGAGCAGACTTAAGACGCCCTCTCGATCGTGCTCCGCGATCTCATGCAGGGTGTGGGTCAGGCTTAACCATGGCTGACCTGCATCGATGTAAATAATCTCGCGCTCGAACCAGCGATATATCTCGGTAAGTTGCGGGTGATTATTTGCGGCAGCAGCCGAAAGATACAGGCTGTTCGGCCGCACCAGCTCGGAGATTGCTTTCTTTTTTCCCTTCAGGTGTTCGCCGAACTGGATCGATCCCCCTTCGGGACCTGAGCGTTCAAACAGAACACGACGAACCCTTCGCTGCTGTTTTGTGAAGCTGTACAGCCACTCGTCTTGTATCGCCCGGTCGTCCAGGGAGAAGCCGTACTCGTAGTGGACTCCGTCAAGCGCGATATCGACAGAAAACTCTGAGGGCTTTGCGTGACTCTCGCCATCAAAACGGAAGCTGTTACGGTGGATGGTCTCTCCGGGCTTCCATCGCTGATGGGAGTCTTCGACGGCGGTCGCCATGAAACGTAGAGCCTGCAGCAGGTTGGACTTTCCTGAGGCGTTGCCACCGTAGATCGCCGCAGCCGGAAGCACCGATAGATCTTCTTGGATAGGGCGACGTACTGCTAGATCGCTGTGCTCGTCCAGCGCTACCAGGCTGAGCTCCTGTTCGTCGCGCAACGATGCGTAGTTGGCGATACGGAAGCGGAGAAGCACCTTGCCTCCTGTCGGACAGACTGCTCACAACCTAGGGTACGTGTCTACGCGCCCCACACATCAATAGTTGACGATTTTGGACCTAAAATCTAGAGCACCATAGGGGCTTAGGGCTGATTTTGGCAAAAATCGATGGATCTCAACTCTGTGGCCATGTCCTCTCCGGAGACTCGCGAAGTGACTCTTTGTGTTACTTAAACCCCCGCTGAACAGGGCAAATGCCGCGTCTCATCCGCCTGGTAATCCGCCGAAGGCCCGTGTCGTTCGAGTCATGGCTTCAGTGCCTACCGGTCAGATGTTCGATACGGAGGCGAGATAACGCGACATTCGCGAAATCGGATGCCTGCTAACAGAATGTGATGATTGCCTCATCCGAGAGTGAGACTGAACAGGGGTTTGAGGATTACGGCGACTCGGTTCGTTGTTTAGAAGCGCCCACCTCCGGCCTGCTCCTTTGTTCGCCCGGGAGGGCGAACCAGGATCGTTTCCTGAACGCGGGCGCCCTTTCCGGGGGTACCCCCTGGGGGCGTGGCGTTACCAGGGCGTTCGTCCTCGTTCGGAGAGTGCGGCGGCACTATACACTTAACCAAGCGCTTGCTACTCTCCGCGCATGCTCTCCACGATTGTCTGGGGCACCGGCAACGTCGGCCGCGCGGCCATTCGAGCCGTCGAGGCCCATCCGGCGCTGAAACTCGCGGCAGTGCTCGTCCACAACCCCGACAAGGTCGGCCGCGACGCGGGCGACCTCGGCGACCTCGGCCACAAGCTGGGAATCGCCGCCACCGGCGACATCGACGCGGTGCTGGCAGGCGGCCCGCACGCCGTGGTGTACGCGGCGTCCGGCGACATCCGCCCCGACGAGGCCCTCGCCGACATCATCAGGGCGATCCGGGCCGGAGCGGTGGTCGTCACCCCCTCGCTGTACGCGCTCTACGACCAGCGGGGCGCCCCGCCGGAGCTGCGCGAACCGGTGCTGGCCGCCATCGCGGACGGTGGCGGCTCGCTCTTCGTCTCCGGCGTCGACCCCGGCTGGGGCAACGACGTACTGCCCCTGCTGATCAGCGGACTCGGCACCGTCGTGGACGTGATCCGCTGCCAGGAGATCTTCGACTACTCCACCTACGACCAGCCCGACTCGGTCCGCTACCTGGTCGGCATGGGCCAGCCGATGGACTACGAGCCGCCGATGACCGCGCCGACGGTCCCGACCATGGTCTGGGGCGGGCAGATCCGGCTGATGGCCAGGGCGCTGGGCGTCGAACTCGACGAGATCCGCGAGACCCTGGACCGGCGCGCGCTCGACGCCACGGTGAGCACCGCGGCGATGGGCGAGTTCGAGGCCGGCACCCAGGGCGCGGTCCGGTTCGAGGTGCAGGGCATCGTCGAGGGCGAACCCCGCATCGTCATCGAGCACGTCACCCGCATCCACGCCTCCTGCGCCCCGGACTGGCCGATGCCGCCCGACGGCGTCGGGGCCCACCGGGTCGTCATCGAGGGCCGGCCGCGCATCGAGGTCACGGTCGAGGCCACCGACGAGGGCGGCAACCGGTCGGCGGGCGGGAACGCCACCGCGGTCGGCCGCCTGGTGAGCGCCATCGACTGGCTGGTGGACGCGGCACCCGGACTATACGACGCGCTCGACGTCCCGCTGCGCCCGGCGGTCGGCAAACTCGTAAGGAGAGAACCGTGAACATCGACATCCCCGAGGGCAAGGACGCGATCGGCTACGTGTGGGGGGAGATGGTCCCCGGCATCGGGGTCGCCGCCTCGAAGTTCTCGATGGCGGTGTACGCCCACACGACCCTCGGACTCCGCGAGTTCGAGGCCGCCCGGCTGCGGATCGCGCAGATCAACGGGTGCGTCTTCTGCCTCGACTGGCGGACCGAACGGGACGGGCAGAAGGTCGAGGAGGAGTTCGCCGACGCGGTGACCGAGTGGCGTACCACCGACGCCTTCGACGACCGCACCCGGCTGGCCGCCGAGTACGCCGAGCGGTACGCCCTGGACCACCACGGCCTCGACGACGAGTTCTGGACCCGGATGACCGCGCACTACAGCCAGCTGGAGATCGTGGAACTGAGCATGAGCATCGGTTCCTGGCTGGCGTTCGGCAGGCTCAACCACGTGCTCGGCCTCGACACCGTGTGCGTGCTGCCCAGCGGCAGGTCGCCCTCGACCTGACACAAGTTACTTGCTGGTACGCGGTGGATTAACGTCCGGGAAACATGTAGAACTTGTTCTAATACGTCGAGAGTGAGGAAAATCACATGAGTGACAAAACCTCGCGTAGAACAGGTTCCGAAGGCATCTCACGCCGTGGATTCATCACTGGAACCGGTTCTATCTTGGGAGTCGCGGCTCTCGCGACTCCCGCCAAAGCAGCCCAGGTAAAGGCCGCACGCGCAGCCGCTCCGATCGCCGACGGGGCCCGTGTCCCGGCCCTGGTGGTCGGCACCGGCTACGGCGGCTCCGTCGCCGCCCTGCGCCTCGCCCAGGCGGGCGTCGACGTGCACATGATCGAGATGGGCATGGCCTGGGACACCCCCGGCTCCGACGGAAAGATCTTCTGCAACACGACCTCGCCTGACCAGCGCTCCTACTGGCTCCGCACCAGGACCAAGGCACCCCTCAACTTCTTCCTCGGCTTCCCGATCGACCGGGACATCTCCCGCTACACCGGCATCCTGGACGCCGAGGAGTTCGGCGGCATCACCGTCTACCAGGGCCGCGGCGTCGGCGGCGGCTCGCTGGTCAACGGCGGCATGGCGGTCACCCCCAAGCGGGAGAACTTCGCCGTGATCCTGCCGTCGGTGAACGCCGACGAGATGTACAACACCTACTACCCGCGCGCCAACGCCGGGCTCGGCGTCGGCACCATCGACCCGGCCTGGTTCGACTCCACCGCCTGCTACCAGTACTCCCGGGTCGGCCGCAAGCAGGCCCAGCGTTCCGGCTTCCCGTTCGTCTTCGTGCCCGACGTGTACGACTGGGACTACATGAAGCAGGAGGCGGCCGGAACCGTCACCAAGTCGGCACTGGCCGGCGAGATCCTCTACGGCAACAACCACGGCAAGAAGTCACTGCAGAAGACCTACATCGCCCAGGCCAAGGCCACCGGCAGGGTCACCGTCTCGGCGCTGCACCAGGTCACCTCGGTCTCCCCGGCGGCCGGTGGCGGCTACACGGTGGTCATCGACCAGCTCAACACCACCGGTGGCGTCACGACCACCAAGACCGTGACCGCGGACCGGGTGTTCTTCGCCGCCGGCAGCGTCGGCACCAGCAAGCTGCTGGTCAGGCTGAAGGCCACCGGCGCGCTGCCCAACCTGAACAACGAGATCGGCAAGGGCTGGGGCGACAACGGCAACGTCATGTGCGGCCGGGCCAACCACCTGTGGGACCCGACCGGCAGCCTCCAGTCGACCATCCCCTGTTCCGGCATCGACAACTGGGACGCCGGCGGCGCGTTCGCCGAGGTCGCCCCGATACCCACCGGGATCGAGACCTACGCCTCGCTGTACCTGTCGATCACCAAGAACCCGAACCGGGCCCAGTTCACCTGGAACGCCGCCACCGGCAAGGTCGACCTGAACTGGCAGCTCGCCTGGAAGCAGCCGTCGATCGACATGGCCAAGACCATCTTCGACAAGATCAACTCCAAGGAGGGGACGATCTACCGGACCGACCTCTTCGGCGTCTACAAGGTCTGGAACGACACCCTCACCTACCACCCCCTCGGCGGCGCCGTCCTGAACAAGGCCACCGACAACTACGGGCGCCTCACCGCCTACCCGGGCCTGTACGTCATCGACGGCTCGTTGATCCCGGGCAACACCAGCGTCAACCCGTTCGTCACCATCACGGCCCTCGCCGAACGGAACATCGAGAAGATCATCGCTACCGACCTGTAGCGACGACCCGATGACATCGTCGGCCACGGGCGCGTGTGGCCGACCCTTCCCCTGCGGGATGCGCACAGTCGCCCCCCGCCTCCGAGGAATCCGCCCCGCCGCCGGCCCGTTTCGGTCCGCACCCAGGCGTCCGTACGATCCTCGTCGTCTCCCGAGATCGGCTCGCTGCTCTGCCGCGGGATCTCCGTCTCGGAAGGTTGGGGGAAATAGGGAGAGAAAGCCAAGCTGATCGGTTTTTCGAGCGGAATCATATATTTCGAGATGCGCTCGTGATCAAGGTCCGGCAGGCTTTCCTTTTTCTCCCTGTCGGACGACCAAGGAACCCACATGAAGCGAGTGATCGCGAGTGCCGCGGTGGCCACGGCCGCCCTGCTCGTGGCCGCAGCCCCCGCCCAGGCCGCTCCCGCTCCCGCGGACCCGGTCAAGGCGTTGAAGAGCCGGCTGGTCGCGGGCAAGGGCGTGAAGTTCACCGAGCTCAGCACCATGAAGGAGGAGGGCAAGACTGAGCCCTACCTCAAGCGCACGGGCTCGTTCCAGTTCGGCAGAACCGGGATCGTCGCCTCGGACATCAGCTCGAAGGCCGCGACACCTGTCGACCCGAGGATCGGGCAGCACAACGGTATGTTCGCCCCCGGGCGGACGATCCGGATCGGCACCACGAGCTACTCCCAGGGCGGCACCTACCGCGACAAGATGCCGAGTGGCAAGAGCTGGTACAAGACCTCGAAGGGCATGACCGGTGACGTGGCCGGCTGGTTCAGCCAGCTCGTGAACGTCGCCGAGCCGGCGACCCTCGCCACCCTGCTCAAGGGGGCCAAGCAGACCCGTAACACCTACACCGGCACCACCACGTTCGGCCGGCTCGCCAAGGTCTCGCCCTGGTTCCGCGCCACCCTGCCGCTTCGGTCGAGCGACAAGACCGTGGTGACGTTCAAGCTCACCGTGGACCGCGACCGGCTCCCACAGCGCCTGACCACCTCCTTCCCGGTCACCGGCATCTTCGACAGCGCCGGCTGGGAAGGGAAGACGCTCAGCGCGGAGACCCGCTTCACCGGCTGGGGGAGCAGGGTCTCCATCAAGGCCCCGCCCGCGAACAAGGTGACCACCAGGCTCGAGGACAAGGACGGCCTGCCGTAGTGGTCGTGGGGTCCGGTGGCGGCGCCATGCGATGAGGACCTCCCGGTGCGGTGACTCCCGCGTCGGGGGTTCCCCAACGCCCGTGAGTGCCCCGGGTCAGGGACCGGTGAGGCGGCGGTCGCCGTTGGTGGTGACCACGTAGACCTGCCAGTTGTAGTACGCGTAGTAGTTCCTGATGTCGCGCTTGATCTGGCGGGCGTGCAGTTGCACCGCGTCGACGTACGCCCAGGAGTGGTTGTAGGCGTACAGCGCGCGCCGGTAGTCGCGCGGTGCCCCCGAGGCACGCAGGTAGTTGGCCGCGGCGAGCAGGGCGTCCCGGGTGTCCTGGATGTCGCCGCCCATCCCGTAGGCGGCCCAGGTGCCCGGCATGAACTGCATGGGCCCCTTGGCCCCGGTGTGGCTCGGCGACCGTACCCGGCCGAACTTGGTCTCGACGAACATCACCGCCGCCAGGATCTCCCAGTCGACGCCGAACCGGCGCTCGGCGTACTTGAAGTGACCGAGCAGGACATCGGCGGGCTTGGCCGGTTTGACGCGGAACTTCGCCGACCCGCTGATGGGGTGGACCAGGGAGAGCAGGTTCCGGATGGCCGTCACGTTGTCCTTCGTCTGCGCGGCCAGGGACTTCGACAGCCTGGCGTAGGTGCGGGACGCGACCTCCGGGTTGCGGGCGAGGAAGCGGTAGACGCGCTGCTGCTGCAGGGTCAGCAGCACCACCGGCTCGGGGGGCCGCCCCTTGCCGGGGTCCCCGTCGCGGATCCAGTCGTCGATGGCGCCTCGAAGCTCCGCGATCGTGCCGGTCAGGGAGCGGGCCAGCTTCGCGGGGTCCTTGGGGATCGCCGCCTTCGGATCGGGCAGGGCGGGCCGTGGCGTCGCCGACGGCTCCGGAGCGGCCTCGCTCGGAACCGCCTCGCTCGGGGCTGTCCGCCGGGGAGCGACCGACGAGGCGGCACCCGACGAGCCGGCGCAGCCGGAGAGCGCGACGGCCAGCCCCACGAGCGCCGCGGCCACCGGCCTCCCGCGCCACCGGCCTGTCCACAGGCTCGTCGCGGGCACCGTCTCCTCGTTCGGCCGGGACCGTGCGACCTCCGCGCGCTGATCTCTCATCGGCCTCAACGTACCCGAGCGGCGATCCGTCCGGGAGGACATGTTCGCCGTTGGGTGTACGAGCGCTTGAGATCGGGATCCGGGACGCGCCCGGCCGGTCAGCGTTGGGGCCGGTGTCGCAGGTGAGGACTGGTGATCACACCGGTCGACGGAGGAAACCCTTTGCGCGCCGGACCGCCGCCTGCCTAGGATCGCCGGGTGCGACGTACCGTCATCGTCGGCGACATCCACGGCTGCTTCGACGAACTGCTCGAACTGCTGGAGAAAGTCGACCTCCGCCCGGACGACCTGCTGGTCAGCGTCGGCGATCTGGTCGACCGCGGCCCGGCGCCCGGTGAGGTGGTCAGGTTCTTCCGCGAGCGCCCGAACTCGGTCGTGGTCATGGGCAACCACGAGAGGAAGCACGTGCGCGGCATCTTCTCCTACGCGCAGGAGATCACGCGCTTGCAGCTGGGCGACGGCTACGCCGAAACGGTGCACTGGATGCGGACGCTGCCCTACTACTTCGAGAACGAGCATGTCCGGGTCGTGCACGCCGCGATGCTGCCCGGAGTTCCGCCGGCCGACCAGAAGGAGGAGATCCTCTGCGGCTCGACCGGCGGCCAGCGAGAGCTCACCGCGCTCTTCCCGGACGGCCACTGGCACGACCACTACACCGACGCCAAGCCGGTCGTGTTCGGCCATCATGTGACCGGGCGTGAGCCGATGATCCGCGACGGCAGGATCTTCGGCCTGGACACCGGTGCCTGCCACGGCTGGAACCTGACCGCGCTGTGCGTGCCGGGATTCACGGTCCACTCGGTGCGGGCGCACGCGGATCACTGGTCGATCGCCAAGCGCCGGTGGCAGTTGCCCGTCCTGAAGACCAAGCCCTGGCGTGACCTCACCTGGCAGGAGCTGGCCGAGGCGATCACGCGATTCTCCCCGGTGGCCGGCTCGGTGGCCGGCTCGATGCCCGACGCCGCCGTACGCGACTGGCTGGAGACGGTCGAGAAGTGGGCCGCGGACCTGCGGTCGTCGCTTCCCGCCCTGGTGGCCGCGGCGTATCGCGTCGCCGGCGAGCTCACCACGGACGAGCTGCGCCGGCATCCCGCCGCGAAGTACCTGTTCCAAGCCCGTGACGGCCGGCTCGACCAGGCCGGCCTGGACAGGCGGTGCTCGACACCCGGCAGAACGATCGACCTGGCGGCCGAGTTGGGGCTGGTCCTGCCCGAACCGCCCACCTGAGGTCGCGTGCTCCCCGAGCGGAGGGACGGCCGAGGCGGCCGTCCGCCGGGTCGCGACGCGGGTCTCCGCGAGCGTCGCAACCCGGCCGGCCTCATTCGGACGGTGTCTAGGCCCGCGATGTGCGGACCTGCGAGTACACCGCCGTCGCGCCCAGGGCCATCAGGCCGAGCATCCAGTACTGCCATGACTGCGAGAGGCCGAGGAACACCGTGGCGTTCTGGATGACCTGCAGCAGGACGACGCCGAACAGGACGCCGACGAAGCTGCCCCGGCCCCCGAAGATCGAGGCGCCGCCGAGCACGACCGCGGTGATGCTGGCCATCGTGTAGCTGACGCCCGCGGTCGGGTCGCCCACGCCGATCTGTGCCATCAGCAGCAGGGCGCCGACCACGGTGAACAGCGCGCTGGCCAGGTAGACCACGAGGTGCACGCGGGCCACCGGGATTCCGCGCTTGCGCGCCGCCTGCTCGGACGAGCCGGCCCCGCGCAGCCGGAGCCCCGTCATGGAGCGCCTGGACATCACCTCCAGCGCGACCAGGACACCGGCGCCGACGATCACCGCGTACGGGATGGGGCCGACGCGCGCGCCGAGCGCCTCGGTGACGGCGGTGGAGATCGAGCCTCCGGGCGAGTCCCGCATGACCAGGGAGAGTCCCTGCAGCGCGGTGTAGGTCACCAGCGTCGCGACCACCGGTGTCACCCGGGCGAATCTCACCAGCATGCCGTTGGTCAGTCCCACGCCGGTCGCCGCGAGGATCATCAGCAGGAAGCCCAGGATCCACCATCCGGTGCCGTACCCGTCGAGGACGTAGAACGACGCGATGACCACGAGGGTCCCGCTCAGCGGGCCGACCGACAGGTCGATGCCTCCGGTGAGCATGACGATGAGCTGGCCCGCGGCGAGGAAGAGCACGGGGGCCAGCAGCCCCAGCATGCTGGCGATGTTGAACTCGGACAGGAAGCGGTCGCTCCGGGTCGCGCTCACCGCGGCCAGCAGCACGATCGCGACGGCGAGGAACGCGCTGGGCGCCTGCTCGCTGGAGAGCAGCCTGCGGAACCCGCCGAGCAGGCCGGTGCCCCGTGCCCGTCCGGTGGCCTCGGCGCTCCGTGCCGAGGTCGCGGCGGTGAGGGACGCCTCGGTGATGGCGTGCTCGGAGATCCGGTCCCCGGTCAGCTCGCGGACGACCTCCCCCCGGGAGAAGACCAGCACCCGGTCGCAGAGTCCGGCGAGCTCGACGTTGTCGGAGCTGAGCACCACCACCGGTGTCCCGGAGTCGGCGGTGGAGCGGAGCCGGTGGTAGATGTCGGAGCGGACGCCGACGTCGATGCCCTGGGTGGGCTCGTCGCAGAGCAGCACCTTGGGCGCGGAGAGCAGCGACCGGCCGAGCACCACCTTCTGCTGGTTGCCGCCGGACAGGTGATCGACGGCGGAGTCGGGTGAGGCCACCTTGATGCCGAGGTCTCTGATCTCCTCGGCCACGATCGCGTTCTCCGCCGAGCCTCGCACCACTCCGGCGACCGCGGTCCTGCCGGTGGCGGCGACGCCCAGGTTCTCCCTGACCGACAGTACGGTGGCGACGCCCTCGACATGCCGTTCCTGGGGCATGAGCACCACCCCGGCCCGGCGGGTGCGGCGGGGGCTGCCGAGTTCGACGGCCCGGCCGTCGACGGTGACGGTGCCGCCGGTGACCGGGTCGGCTCCGCCCAGCGCGCGGATGAACTCGCGCTGCCCGTTGCCCTCCACCCCGGCGAGGCCGAGGACCTCGTTGCGGGCCAGCGTGGTGGTGATCCCGTGGAGCCGGTCCGAGCGCAGGTCACGGACCTCCATCACGACGTCGCCGACCGAGGAGGGGCGCGGCGGGAACAGCGCGTCGATCTCCCGTCCCGCGATGCGGGTGACGATCTCCTCCTCGGTCACCTCCGAGGCCAGGAAGGTGCCGCGGATCTGCCCGTCGCGCAGCACGGTGAGACGGTCGGACAGGGCCATCACGTCGGGCAGCCGGTGGCTGATGTAGACCACCGCCATCCCGTCGGCGGCGAGCTTCCTGATCTGCTCGAACAGCCTCTCGATCTCGGCCACCATGAACGGCTCGGTGGGCTCGTCGAGGATCAGGACGCTGGGCTCGCAGGCGAGGGCTCCGCAGATCTCGACGGCCTGCTTCTCCGCGAGGGTCAACCGGCCGGCCGCGGCGGCCGGGTCGATGTCCATCCCCATGGGCAGCAGTTTCTCCCTGGCCCAGTCCTGGGCGTCGCCGAAGGACGGGCGGAGCCGTTTCGGCACGCTCAGCAGGAGGTTCTCGGTGACCGTGAGATCGGGCAGCAGCGCCGGATGCTGGAAGGCGATGGCCAGGCCCTGCTCCCGGGCGGCGATCGGGGACGACTGCCGCATCGGCGAGCCCGAGATCTCGACGGTGCCCGCGTCGGGTGCCAGCGCACCGGAGGCCACCGCCATGAGCGTGGACTTTCCGGCGCCGTTCCCGCCGACCAGGGCGTGTACCTCGCCCGGGTGCGCCTGGAAGTCGACCCCGTCGAGCGCGACGACGCCGGGGAAGCGTTTGGTCACTCCACGGAGAACCAGTCCAGTGGTCGATTCGACCATGCGAAGGATCACTCCTTACTCCGGCTCAGTGCGTTCCGCCGGGCGCGCGCGCCCGGCGGAAGACAACGAGTGATCAGCTGTAGGCCCGCTTGAGCTGCTCCGGCGTGAGCTCGGAGGACAGGATCGCGCTGGCGGGAAGGTCGGGGTCACACTTGGGGGCCTTCGAGTCGTCGAGCGTGTTCTCGAAGATCGGGATGTTGATGATCTCGGGCTCGTCGTTCTTGATCCCCTGGTGCGCGGCGACGGCCTTGCGCAGCGCGAGCCGGATGATCCAGGTACGCGAGGACACGGTCACGGTCTGGAAGTTCGGCTGCTTGTCCGAGTTGTCCTTCCAGGCGCAGGCGAAGCCGTTGAGGTCGTTGGCGGTCCACAGCGGCAGCGGCCGGCCTGCCTGCAGGAAGGCGCGGATGCCGCCGAGGGAGGCGTCACCGGAGTCGGTGATCACGCCGTCGATGGTCGGGTACTTGGTGAGCAGCCCGGAGACGACCTTCTGCATCTGGGCGGGGTTCCAGTTGGTGTCGATCGGCTTGCCCGGGTCGTTCAGCAGCTTGACGGCCGAGCAGCCGGCGTTCTCCTTGAGCTCCTTCTCGATGCCGACCATCTCGGTGAGGCTCTGGGTGTTGCCCGGCGTACCGCCGAGGAAGACCACGTTGCCGCCCTTGGCGCCGAGCGCCTCGCACATCCAGCGGGTCCAGGTCACGCCGTCGTTGACCGTGTTGTGGCCGACGAACGTCGTGTAGTCCGTACCCGGCTTGCCGCCGGGGTTGGCCGTCCACGGCACCACCTGCACGCCCGCCTTGTACGCCTCACGCAGGGTGGGCAGCAGCGCCTCGCCGGCGTCGGGGAAGACCACCAGGGCCTCCACGCCCTGGGCGACCAGGGCCTTGACGTCGCTGATCGCCTTCTGCGGGTTGTTCTGGCCGTCGGCGTACGGCAGCAGCGTGATGTTGGGACACTTGCTCGCCTCGTCCTCGAACTCGGCACGGGCCGTCTTGCGGAAGGCGTTGTCGCCGGTGCCGTCGGCCAGGGCGACCTTCACCGGCTTGGTGCCGCAGAAGTCCGTCATGGGACGGAGGGCGGAGACGTCTCCGGTCCGGGCCGCGTCGTTGTAGACGGCCTCGACACCGCCGTTGGCGGCGGCCGGTTCACCGGGGCCGCCGGCGCAGCCCGCCGCGCCGAGGGCGGCGAGGGCCAGGACGGCGACCGACTGACGGGCCCGCAGGCGGGTTTTGGTGAGGGACATTGCGATCTCCTGTTGGGGGAGGCCTCTAGGGCGAGGACAGCGTGGAAGCGGGTTTGAGGGAGCGGCCTCGCAGCCGCGCGCGGACGGAGTTCCAGGGCACCCCGCGGGCCACCACGCTGAGCGCCAGCACGCCGGCCTGGACCAGGAGCTGGGTGGCGGTGGAGGCGCCGGCGGCGAGGACCACCTGGTTCAGCTGGGTGAGGAACAGCGCGGCGACGGCGGTGGCGGCCAGGTTGGTGATGCCGCCGGACAGCAGGCTGCCGCCGAGGACGACGGCCGCGATGGTGGGGAGCAGGTAGGTGTCGCCGAGCAGGATGTCCGGGGTGCGCAGGTAACCGGCCAGCAGGATTCCGGCCAGCGAGTAGCAGATTCCGGCCACCACGTAGGCGCCCACCTCGTAGGAGCCGGTGGGCAGGCCGAGCAGCCGCGCCGCGGGCCGTCCGGCCCCGACCGCGATGAAGCGCCGGCCGAGCACCGTGTGCCGGATGCCCCAGTGCGCGAGGCCGATCACCACGACCGCGACCAGCAGCAGGTTGGGGACGCCGGCCACCGAGCCGACCGCGAACGCGCTCAGCGCGGGGCCGGCCGACGCGGGGAAACCCTTGGAGACCTGCAGGACCACCCCGATGAGGATCGAGTTCACCGCGAGCGAGGCCACGAACGCCGCGATGGAGAGCCGGACCACGGCGATGCCGATGACCAGTCCGCCCAGCGCGCCCGCGACCAGCCCGAGCGCGACGGCCGCCCAGACCGGGACGCCCGACACCGCGGGCAGCTTGGTGGCCAGCACGGCGGCCAGCGCCATTCCGCCGGGCACCGACAGATCGATGCCGCCGTGCGAGACGACGAGGGTCTGCCCGAGCGCGGCGATCGCCATCACCGCCGCGAACGGCAGCATGGACAGCACGGCGGATCCGGAGAGGCTGCCGGGTGAGATCAGTGGGCTGACGGCGAAGAGCAGCAGCGTGATCAGCCAGATCGAGGAGAACCGGCCGCCCCGGAGGCGGCGCAGGTCGAGCAGCCCACCAGGACCGGCGCGCTTGGCCGGAGGCAAGGTCGTATGCCGAGACATTTCCGAGTCCCTTCCTGGGAATCCGTGCTCAGATGGCGGTGTAGCCGCCGTCGACGGCCACGTCCGCGCCGGTCATGAAGCCGGCGGCGGAGCTCAGCAGGAAGGTGACCACCTTGGCCACCTCGTGCGGATCCCCCAGGCGCGCGATCGGATGGCCGGCGATGAGGCTCTGCCGGGCGGCTTCGGGGTCGGGCTGGGACCGCAGGTAGGTGGCCAGCTGCTCGGTGGCCACCGAGCCGGGGCTGACCACGTTGCACCTGATCCCCGAGGCGGCGTAGTCGACGGCGATCTGGCGGGAAAGCTGCAGCACCGCTCCCTTGGAGGCGCAGTACGCGGGCTGGTTGGGCAGGCCGACCGTCCCGGAGATCGAGGAGAGGTTGACGATCGCCCCGGGGGTCCGCTGGGCGAGCATCGCGGTCACCACGTGCTTGCACAGCAGGAAGGTCCCGGTCGCGTTGATGGTCATGACCCGGTTCCAGTCGTCGAGAGTGGTGTCGACCAGCGGTTTCGCCACGATCGTGGCGGCGCAGTTCACCAGCCCGTCGACCCGGCCCCACCGGTCGACGGCGGCCTGTACCGCACCGGCGACCGCCTCCTCGTCGGTGACGTCCAGCCCGTGTGCCACGGCGTCGGCCCCGTCGGCGCGGAGTTCGGCCGCGAGCCGCTCGACCAGGTCGACCCGCTGATCCGTGAGCAGGACGGACGCGCCGGCTGCCGCGCATTCGCGCGCCGTCGCGGCGCCGATCCCGCCTCCGGCACCACTGAGGATCACTACTTCCGGCACGACTCAATCCCTCTCAAGCACAATGTCCGATTTGGTCGGCCAGACTGGCATGCAGCACGCTGCATGTCAATGACGAGTACTGCGTTGACGTGCAACATGTTGCATGCCACTCTGGGGCGTACTCAACTCACGGCGGACCCAAGGGGTGGCACTTTGCCCGGCGCAGATACCGAAACCGGCATCCGGATCGGCGTGGCTCAGGTCGGCGTCGACCGAACCGATGTGGCGGCGAACGTCGATCGGGTCGTCGACATCCTGCGAGAGGGCGCCGCGGCCGGGCAGCGACTGGTGGTCTTCCCGGAATGCGTGCTCACCGGGTACCTGCTCGGCTCCCGGGCCGAGACGCACGCCGCCGCGATCAGCGCGGGGGACCCGAGGGTCGGCCGCATCGTGGACGCCTGCCGCGAGCACTCCATCCACGCAGTGGTGGGCCTGCTGGAGGAGGCGGACGGACGCGTCCACAACACCGCCCTGGTGCTCGGACCCACCGGGATCATCGGCAGGTACCGCAAGCAGCACCTGCCCTACCTGGGCGCGGACCGCTTCGTCGACCCGGGCGCCGACGCGGCGCCACGGGTGGTCGACACCCCCTTCGGCCGGGTCGGCGTGATGATCTGCTTCGACCTGCGCTTCCCCGAATCCGCCCGCGAGCTCGCGCTGCAGGGCGCCGACGTCATCGCGATGCCCACCAACTGGCCGGAGGGGGCGGACATCCTCGCCGACCACATGGTCCGGGTACGCGCCCTGGAGAACCTGGTCCATCTCGCGGTCGCGGACCGCGCCGACTCCGAGTCCGGAACCCGCTTCATCGGCAGGAGCCAGATCATCGCCCCCTCCGGGGCGGTGCTGGTGGACGCGGGGGAGCAGGAAGGGCTGTTCGGGGCGGCGATCGACGTCCGGGATTCCCGGACGAAGAGGCTGGTCATCAGGCCGGGCGAGTTCGAGCTCCCGGTGTTCTCCGGGCGGCGCCCCGAGATGTACGGCGAGATCACCCGTCCGGTGACCCCGGACCGGTAACAGGAAGGCGGACACCACATGTGCGGGCCGGCACTCATCAGTGAGGCGACCAGGAACAGGATCGCGGCGTACTGCGCGAAGTTCCGCGAGGTCACCCATAGCCCATTCGGTCCCGACGACGAGATCGGCATGCTGAACCTGCTCACCCCTGAGGCGTCACGCGAGGTGCTGCGGCGGGCGGACGGCGGCAGCGTCATCGACCTGTCGGTCGACTACTTCGTCGGGATGCCCTCGTGGACCAAGGCCGGTGACCCGGGCTTCCAGCAGTGGATGACGCACACGCCCGCCGGCACCGTCCTGGACGACATCACCGGAATGGGCCGCGCGCAGAACGAGCTGGTCTCCTACTCGGGCGACGCGATCTCGATGTACACCCACTGCGGGACGCACATCGACACCCTCAACCACTTCGGGTACAACGGCCAGATCTGGAACGGGTTCTCCGCGGAGGAGCACATCACCTCCCGGCACTGGACCAAGTGCGGCGCCGACAAGATCCCGCCCATCATCGCCCGCGGGGTCCTGTTCGACATCGCCGCGCTGCACGGCGTCGACGTGCTCCCGGACAACCACGGGATCGGCGCGGACGACCTGCGCGAGGCCATGCGACGCCAGAACGTCGAGTTCCGGCCGGGTGACGTGGCGCTGGTGCGCACCGGCCGGATGCGCGCGTGGCCGAAGATCGACGCCTACATCGACAACAGCCCCGGCCTGAACCTGGAAGGGGCGCGGTTCCTCGCCCACCTGGGCGCGTCGGTCATCGGCGGCGACACCCTCGCCCTGGAGCAGATGCCCGCCGCGGACGAGGAGAACTGGCAGGTCGTCCACACCTATCTGCTGGGGGAGGCGGGCATCCCCATCATGGAGGTGGTCGACTGCGAGCAGATCTCGGCCGAGCGGCTCCACGAGTTCGCCTTCGTGGCCGCCGCCATGAAACTGCGCGGCGCGACCGGCGCCCCGATGCGCCCGCTGGCCATGCCGCTCCGCCCCTGACGCGGCCCCATTCTTCCCTGATCGGATTGACCCCCGGAGGCATTACCGCCATGCACGCCAAACCCACTGAATCGGTCATCGACCGGAGTCGTACGTCCTACGGTGACGACGGTTTCAGCAAATATCTCCGGCGTGCTTTCCTGGCCTCCAGCGGGTACGACGACGAGGCGCTGGACCGGCCGATCATCGGCATCGCGGTGACCAACTCCGACTACAACACCTGCCACCGCGACATGCCCGCGCTGCTGGCGGCGGTCAGGCGCGGGGTGCTGGAGGCCGGCGGCCTTCCCATGGAGTTCCCCACCATCTCGCTCGGGGAGATCCTGACCTCCCCGACGACGATGCTGTTCCGCAACCTGCTCGCGATGGACACCGAGGAGATGATCCGCGCCCTCCCGATGGACGCCGCGGTGCTGCTCGGCGGGTGTGACAAGACCGTGCCGGCCCAGCTCATGGCCGCGGCCTCCTCGGACAAGCCGGTACTGCTCGAGGTCGTCGGGCCGATGATGACCGGCAGCTGGCGGGGCGAGCGGCTCGGCGCCTGCACCGACTGCCGCCGTTTCTGGGGCAGGCACCGGGGCGGGGAACTCGACCGGGAAGAGATCACCAGCGTGCGCAACGAGCTCGTGACGACCGCGGGCACCTGCGCGGTGATGGGCACCGCCTCCACCATGGCCTGCGTCACCGAGACCCTCGGCATGATGCTGCCGGGCGGCGCGACGCCCCCGGCGGCCACCGGCGCCCGGCTCAGGCACGGCGCCGAGACCGGCCGCCGCGCCGTCGAGCTCGCCCGCTCCGGCGGCCCGGTGCCCAAGGAGGTCATGACCCCTGCGGCGTTCCGCAACGCCATCCGGGTGCTCTCGGCGATGAGCGGCTCGACGAACGCGCTGATCCACCTGCTCGCCGTGGCCCGGCGGGCCGGCGTGGAGCTCGAACTCAGGGACTTCGACGTGATCGGTGCCGAGGTGCCGTTCCTGGTCGACTGCAAGCCCGCCGGCTCGGGGTACCTGGAGGACTTCCACCGTTCCGGAGGGCTTCCCGCGCTGCTGAAGGTCCTCGAACCGCTGCTCGAACCGGAGACCGTCGGGGTCTCCGGGCACAGCCTGAAATCGCTGCTCGCCGAGACCCCCGCGCGGGAGGACTGGCAGACGACGATCCGCCCCCTGGAGGACCCGCTCGGCCCCGCGGGAAGCCTGGCCGTGCTCCGGGGCACGCTGGCCCCGGGTGGAGCGGTCATCAAGACCGCCGCCGCGAGTGCCCACCTGATGAACCACACCGGCCCCGCGCTGGTCGTCGACTCGGCGCAGGAGGCGCAGCGGATCCTGGACGACCCGGATCTGGACGTCACCCCGGACCACGTACTGGTGCTGCGCAACGCGGGCCCGATCGCCGCGGGCATGCCCGAGGCCGGTGCCCTGCCCATCCCGGCCAAGCTGGCCCGCGCCGGGATCCGGGACATGGTGCGGGTCTCCGACGCGCGGATGAGCGGCACCTCCTACGGCACCGTGGTGCTGCACTGCGACCCGGAGGCCGCCGCCGGGGGACCGATCGCGCTGGTCCGCAACGGCGATCTCATCAGGCTGGACGTCGAGGCGCGACGGCTCGATCTGCTGGTGGACGAGGACGAGCTTGAGCGCCGCCGGGCGGACTTCACCCCGCCCGAGCTGCCCGAGCGAGGCTGGCGGCGACTGTACGCGCAGACGGTCCTCCCCGCGGGTGAGGGCGCCGACCTGTCGTTCCTCTGACCCCGCGGAGCGGTAATGCTGCATGTTGCATGCTGCACTACCGCACGCATGGTACCGTTTTTCCCCAAACAAGGGCGCCTGATCATTCGGTCGGGCGCCGGACCGATCCCCCCGGGAGTCTTGTCGGATGGAACAGATTGCGGTGGACCAGGCATCGCTGACGGCCCGGACCTTCGAGGTGGTCCGCCGCGCCATCATCACCGGCGAACTGGCTCCCGGGACGCTGCACTCCGTGGTGGGGATAGCGGCCCAGCTCGGTGTGTCCAGGACCCCGGTCAGGGAGGCCCTGCTCCAGCTGGCCACGCACGGAGTCGTCAGATTCGAGCGCAGCCGCGGTGTCCGGATCCTCCAGATGACCACGCGCGACATCGAGGAGATCTACTCGCTCCGCTTCCTGCTGGAGGTCCCCTCGGTGTACCGCGCGGCGACCATGATGGACGACGCCCAGATGGCACTGGTCTCCGAGGCCCTGGAGAAGATGCGCCAGGCGGGCGAGGCCGGGGACGAACGTCTCTTCCAGGAGGAGGACGTGAAGTTCCACCAGCTCATCCTGGAATCGGCGGGCAACGAACGGGTGACCCAGTCGGTCGCGACGACCCGCGCCCAGATGTCCGCCCGGGGCCTGTCCACCACCCAGACGCGGACACTCTCCGACATCTGGCGGGTCCACGAGCGCATCCTCGACAACATCCGGGCCCGCGACAGCCAGGGTGCCGCGCAGGCCATGCAGGACCACCTGCTGGAGACCACCCGCCTGCTGCTGACCCAGTCGACCGGCGACCCGCGGACCGGCGCCGACTTCGAACCCCCGACCCTCCCCACCTTCCCGCACCGGGACCGCCCGTAGCCGGGCTCCCGGTACGGCCGCATCGGCGCGTACGTCATCCCCCGGCCAGGGGCGCTCAGTGCGAGGCGACGACCTCTCCGTGGCGGAGCCAGGGCTTGGCGAGCCCGACCAGGGCGAGGGCCGCCAGGAGCAGGGCGATGAGGATGATGGCCGCCATGGGCATGGAGCTCGACTCGCCGAACAGGCCGACGATCGGTGCCGCGATGGCGCCGAACAGGAACTGCAGGCCGCCCATCAGGGCCGAGGCGGCACCGGGAGCGGCGCGCCCGACTGTCTGGCCGAGGCTCATCACGGCCGGGAACACCATGCCGATGGCGCTCATGCTCACGAAAAGGGTGACCCAGGTGCCCGCGAAGGTCTCACCCACCGCGGCCACCAGGACGACCTGGGCGAGCGCGCCCAGCAGGGCCACGCCGGTTGCGAGAACGAGCAGGCGGTTCAGCGGAACGCGAGACGCCAGCCTGCCGAAGGTGATGCCGGCCAGCAGCATCCCGATCGCGTTGACCGCGAAGATCATCGAATAGCCGGTGGCCGAGACGTGGTGGATCCGTTCGAAGACGAAGCTGGAACCGCTGATGTAGGCGAACAACGCCGCCGAGGAGAAGGCCAGGACGAGCACGTACCCCAGGAAGATCCGGTGACCGGCCAGCCGTCCCATGGCGCGGAAAGAGCTGCCCAGCCCGTCTTTGTGCCGACGTTCGGCCGGAAGCGTCTCGGGTACCTTGATCACTACCGCGACCAGCAGCAGGACACCGAAGACGGCCAGCAGGACGAAGATGGATCGCCAGGTGGAGACGGCGAGAACCGCACCGCCGAGAACGGGCGCCGCCACCGGCGCGATGCCGAGGATCTGCGACAGGACGGCGAAGTAGCGAGGAATGTCACGGCCGTGGAAGCGGTCCGTGACGATGGCCCTGGCCAGCACCATGCCGGCGGCGCCGGAGACTCCCTGCAGGAAACGGGCGGCCGTCAGCGGTCCCGCGCTGGGAGCCAGCGCGCAGAGCAGGGATGTCAGGACGAAGGCGGCCACTCCTCCGAGCAGCAGGCGCCGTCGCCCCAGGCCGTCGCTGATCGGCCCGATCACGAGCTGTCCCGCGACCAGTCCGGCGAGAAAGGCGGTCATGGTCAGCTGGACGGCGGAACTGCTCGTGTTCAGGGACTGGCCCATGGAGGGAAAGCCGGGCACGTACATGTCGACGGTGAGCGGCGCCACCGCGGTGAGCGCCCCGAGTACGAGGACCAGGGCTGACGTCCGCTTCGGCGGGGCCGCCGAAGGCCGCGACACGTTGGCGCTCCGCGCCAATGGCTGGTTGGGTGATGTGGACGTCATAGGATAACGGTAACAGGTAGTTTACTGGTTAACAAAAGGAGCCGTCGTGCTGCCCTCGCCCGCCGCCGTCCAGGCCCAGTGGGCCGCGGAACATCCCGGCCTCGACACCTCCCCCGGGGAGGTCGTCGAGTTGCTGAAGAGGATCAACGGGCTGCTGACCCAGGCCATCGAGCCGATCTACGATGGGGCTCCGCTCGCCGCGCACGAGGCCGACCTGCTGATTCCCCTGCGCTACGCGCGGACTCCGGTCATCGCCCGCCACATCGCGGAACACCACGGCCTGTCCCGGGCGGCCGTCAGCAAGACGCTCGCCAAACTCGAAAGCCGCGGGTACGTCTCCCGCACCCCGAGTCCCAACGACAGGCGAGTCGCCCTGATCACCATCACTCCCGAGGGGGAGAAGGTCATCGACGCCTTCTTCCCGCGGCAGCTGCGCGTCGAGGCGGCCCTGCTGGCCCAGCTCGACGAGGACCGGTCGCGCGTCCTGGACGCACTGACCCTGCTGGCGAACTCCCTGAAGGCCGGCCTCTCCGCCGCGATCTCGACCGAGGCCTCACCGCCGTCTCGGTGAGCGGTCGCGCGACTCGCACCGGTCCTCAGCCGTCTCCCAACCGGTGTGCCCCCGGAGCTGCTGGGTCAGGTTGACCATGTTTCCATCAGGGTCGTGGATGTGGGCCACGCGCTCTCCCCAGGGCATGTCGTTCGACGGGCCGAGCACCCGGCCGCCGGCCGCCCCGACCTGCTCCAGCAGACCGTCGACGTCGTCGACCCGCACGCTCAGCAGGATCCGCTGCGGGGCGGACAGGTCGGTCGCCGCCTCGTTGACCAGTCCGACTTCCGAGTCACCCAGCCTCAGGTTCACGAAGGAGGTGGGACCGTCGTCGGGGAAGCGGCTCGTCTCCACCGCCCCGAGCAGGCGTTCGTAGAAGGTTCGCATCCGAGCCAGGTCGGATGTGGTGATGATGGGCTGGACGGTCGTCATGTCCGCTCCTCAGGTCTGCTGTGCGTGGCCGTCCACGGTGATACGCCGGGGCGTCACGAAACTCATCGGTGTGCGGGAATCATTCGCGACGGCCGGGAGGGCTCGGCCGGAGCGCCGAAAAGCGGGATCAGCCGGTCGGCGTCCAGGTACGTGGTGATGCCGCTGATCAGACCCCCGGACACGTCCAGGAGAACCAGCCCGAAGGGCAGGTGAACGCCGTCGGGACCGGGTCTGGTCTGCCAGAACGCCGGCGAGCCGTTCGCCGCGACCGGGACGAGGCGTGCGCCCGCGCAGGACGCGTTCGGGTCCAGCAGCGCCTGCTCGATCCGGTCACGGCCGCGAAGCCACCAGGCGAAGGGAGGCATCGACATCGTCGCGTCCTCGTGCAGCAGGGCGACGAGCGCGGTGATGTCGTGACGCTCGAACGCGCTGCAATAGCGGGCGAGCAGTTCGCGCTGTCCCGGGTCGGACGGCCGGAACGGCTCACCGGGCATGACGTCGATCGCTTGGAGCGTCGACCTTGCCCGCTGCAACGCGCTGGTCACCGACGCGACGGTGGTTTCCAGGAGGGTCGCGACCTCCCCGGCCCTCCACCGCAACACGTCGCGCAGGATCAGCACCACCCTCTGCCGGGGCGGCAGGTGCTGCAGTGCGGCGACGAACGCCAGCCGGATCGTCTCCCGCTGCACGGCCAGCTCTTCCGGATCGCCGTCCGCCGGCAGCACGAGACCGTCTGGCACCGGCTGGACCCAGATCCGCTCCGACAGCGGCGCACCGATGCTCGGCCCGCGGTCCGCGGCCCCGCTCAGATCCATGGCCAGGGCCCGGCGCTGCGTGCTGCGCAGCATGTCGAGGCAGACGTTGGTGGCGATGCTGTAGAGCCAGGTGCGCAGCGACGCCCGTTGCTCGTCGTAGCGGTCGAACGCCCGCCAGGCACGCAGCAGCGTCTCCTGCACCGCGTCTTCGGCCTCGAAGCCGGAGCCGAGCAACCGGTAGCAGTAACCGGTCAGTTCGGCCCGGAACGGCTCCAGCCGGGAACCCTCACCGATCGGCGTCTCTGCCATGCCCTGACCATATGCGCCGCCACCGACACCTCACGCGGGGGAGACCGATGACTTCCCGGCGGGTCTCGCGAGAGCGGAGAGGAGCGGCAGCGGCGCCAGGGCCGGCCCGGCCGCGGTGACCAGCGGTGCCGCGGGCGCCGTCCCACGCGGGGCGATCCGGTTCGTCCATCGTTGGCCGCCGAACAGTACCGCTCGTCACGTCCCACCGGCCCGGAGCCGCCCGAGGCCGCGCCCGGCAGGGGTGCCACCGTGGCCGGGTCATCGACCGCGCTGAGGCCGAGGAGCGTACGAGCCGGACGTGTACGGCCGTGCCCGGTGCGTGTTCGGCGGCGTTCGTCAGGGCTTCTGTCGATTACCGGGTCCTTGAGCCGAGTGGCCCTGCTCTATCGCGCAGATCACATCGGGAACGCTATCTTTCCGACTCAATGTTGGTATCTTGCCAACGGCGCGTCGGTAAGTCGGGGCGCTCGTCCCCGTGAAATCCCTTCCTGTGAAGGAGTGCCATGTTCCTGGCCTGGCGCGAGCTGGTCTTCGCCCGCGCACGTTTCGGCCTGATGGGCGGAGTCGTCGCCCTCATCGCGATCCTCGTCGTGTTGCTGTCCGGCCTCTCCTCCGGGCTCGTCAACGACGGCGTCTCCGGGCTCCAGCGATTGCCCGTCACCGCGTTCGCCTTCGCCGAGGGCACCAAGACCGACTCCGCCTTCTCCCGCAGCACCGTCAACCTGAACCAGGCCGAGGCGTGGAAGGGCCGCGACGACGTCGGCGGCGCCGCGCCGTTCGGCAACATGCTGGTCAACGCCAAGGCCACGACCGCCGCCGGCGCCCAGGTGCCGATCGACCTGGCCCTGTTCGGTGTCGACCCCGGCTCGTTCCTCGCGCCCGCCGTCTCCGACGGCGCGGGACTCGGCGATCCCGACGGGATCGTGGTCAGCCAGACCGTCCTGGACGAGGGCCTGGCCATCGGCGACACCGTCGTCATCGACCGCCTGGGCACCCGGCTCAAGGTCGTCGGCACCACGGGCGACCAGCGCACCTTCGGGCACGTCGACGTGGCGTACCTGCCGCTGCGCGCCTGGCAGCAGGTGCACGCGGGCGCCGGGCCGGGCGACGAGGCGCGTGACGGGGCGTACGAGGAGGCCACGGCCATCGCCCTGCGTGCCCGGGACGGAAACCGGATCGACCTGTCCGGCGGCGACGCCGCGGCGGGCACCACGAGTATGACGCTCAAGGAGTCCTTCAGCGCCTCCCCCGGCTACTCCGCCGAGACCTCCACGCTCACGCTCATCCAGGTCTTCCTGTACGCCATCTCCGCGCTCGTCGTCGGAACGTTCTTCACCGTGTGGACGATCCAGCGTAAGCACGAACTCGCCGTCGTACGGGCCATGGGCGCCTCGACCGGCTACCTCATGCGGGACACGATGATCCAGGCGACCGTCATCCTGACCGCGTCCACCGCAGTGGGCTTCCTGATCGGGGTGGGCGGCGGCACGCTGCTCACTACAACCCCCATGCCGTTCGCACTGGAGGTGGGCTCGCTCGTCTTCGCCGCGCTGCTCCTCATCGGTCTTGGCCTCGCCGGTGCCGCGGCGGCCGTGGGCCGCATCGTCCGCGTCGACCCGCTCGCAGCCCTGGGAGGGCAAAGATGACCACCAGCTCCACGTCCCCGCGCCCGGACTCCCGCCGGGCCGGCGCCCAGGAACGCCGCGGCCTGCTGGTGGAGGGCGTCACCCTGTCCCTCGGCGACGGCGACGCCACGGTCACCGCGCTCGACGACGTCGACCTCGACGTGGCGTCCGGCGAGTTCGTCGCCGTCGTCGGGCCGTCCGGTTCCGGCAAGTCGAGCCTGCTCGCCGTCGCCGGCGCGCTCACCACGCCCGACACCGGCCGGGTCCTGCTCGACGGCGTCGACATCTCCCGGGCGAGCGCCCGCGAGAAGGCGCGCCACCGCCGCGAACGGATCGGGTTCGTCTTCCAGTCCGGCAACCTCATCCCGGCCCTCACCGCGCTCGACCAACTCCGCTTCGCGCTCGACGTGGCGGGCAAACGCGCGGGTGACGGTCACGACCCGCGAGAGCTGCTCGATCGGGTCGGCATGGGGCACCGCGCCGGGCACCGCCCCCACCAGTTGTCCGGCGGTGAGCGACAGCGCGTGGGCATCGCCCGCGCACTCGTCACCCGCCCGGCCGTACTGCTGGTGGACGAGCCGACCGCCGCGCTCGACCGCGCCCGCAGCGACGACATCGTCACGTTGCTCGCGCACGAGACGCACGAGTCCGCAGTCGCGACGATCATGGTCACCCACGATCACGACGTGCTCGGCCACTGTGACCGCGTTCTGTCGATGGTGGATGGGAGACTGTCGAAGTAGGCCGACCATGGTGGAGGAGGGCAGGTGCCACGCATTCAGGCGGCGACCGTCGCCGAGCATCGGGCCGCCCAGCACCGGATGCTGCTCGACGCGGCCAGGGAGATCCTCGCGGAGACCGGCCGCCCACCGACGCTGACCCGGGTCGCGGCGCGCGCCGGACTGGCCCGGGTCAGCCTTTACCAGTACTTCCGGTCATCGGAGGACCTGCTCAACGCGGTGGTGGAGGACGTCTTCCCCCGCTGGTCGGCCCGGGTCGCCGCCGCGATGGACGCTGCCGCGACCCCCGCCGACCGGGTACTCGCCTACGTGCTGACCAACTTCGAGCTCATCACCGAGGGCGAGCACGCGCTGGCCACCGTCCTCGCGGAGGTCGCGCCGGGCGACACGGTCGCCGAGCAGAGCCGTGCCATGCACCAGCAGCTCCTGGAGCCGCTCGTGGAGGCGCTGCGCCACCTCGGCGTCCCCGCGGTGCCCGAGACGGCGGAGATGATCAATGCCATCGTGTTCGCCGGGTCCCGGCTGATCGAGTCCGGCACTGACCTGCAGACCACCTGGGAGTCCGCGCGGGCCCTGCTGGAGCCGTTCGTGCGCACCTCCGGCAAGACGACGTCCTGAGCGGGGCCGTCTCGTCGTCCTTCAAGGAAGTGGCCGATCCGCAGCCGCGTTGAGCGGTCCATCGACAGTGAGCGAACCGCGTCCCGCGGCACCCAACGCACTTCCCGGGACTCGTCGCTCGGCGTCGGCTCCCCGTCGACGGCTCGGCCGGTGAGCACGATGGAGAACCCCTGGCGGGCCTCGCTGTTGCTGGTGTGGAGAATCACGTCTTTGGGGCCGGTATACGTTCCGACAAGGCCGGTGATCTCACATCCGAGACGGCGGTACCCGACAGCCCGGCGAACCTGGCCCGGTACTGACGGACCGAAGGACACGTCACCCCAGGAAGTGACCCGTGGTGTCCACGGAAGGGCCCCGCGGCCGAGGGGACAAGAGTTATCGGTGCGTAGGCATCGAGCTCATGAAAGTACGGGCGAGGCGATCGATCTCGTCGTCCCTGGAAGCCTCGTCCACGCGCTGATCTCGGTCGATCCGGCCGCGTTCGGCTTTCAGCCGGCGCTCTTCCTCGCGCAGTCGGATCTCGTACTCGCCGGTCCTCTGCCGGGTGGTGAAGTTCAGTTCGGCTTCGTGGCAGGCCGAGCCCGCGCGCAGCTCCTGAGTGAGAAGGCGGTCATACTCGGTCCTGCCGTTCAGCATCTTTGAGATGATCGGCATGCAGTCGAGCAGCACGAAGATGACGCGCAACAACCAGTGAGCGAAGTCGACCATGCCGCTCTGGCCCGCGACCGTGCCCAAGGCCTCCCATCGGTCAAGCAGCCCGATGTCGGTGTAGGCCCGTTTCCTCTCCTCGACGCGCTCGGTGATCTTCTTGCTGAGTGCCGCCGCGCGTTCCGTTTCGGCACTGGCGCGATCGGCCGCGAGAGAGCCGAGCTCCGCCCTGAGTCTCGCCACCTCCGCCTGCTGCCGGGGGATGTCATGGTTGGCGGTGAAGGTGTTGAGCTCGTTGTTCCTGACCCTGCACTCGGGGCCGTTGCCGGGCACGCCCGTGGTCCAGTTCGGGATCCTGCGGCCGCCGTAGCACTCCCGGTCGCGGCGCCCCTTCAGCCTCCCCTCCTCCTTCATGTCCGCTGCCAGCCGATCCTCCGCGGCACTGAGGACGCTCTGCCTCTGCGTCATGTTGCCTTCGACGGCGAGTGCCTGGTCGCCGCCGTCGAGGATGAAATCGGCGCAGTCGACACCCGCGGGAGCCGACCCTTTGAGGGGGTTGCACTGCTTGTACCGGCTCTCCGTCAGGCTGATCGCCTGGTCGCGTTCTACCATGATCTGCCGGTCGAGCCGTTCCTGAAAGATCTTGAGAGTCAGCGGCTCGGCGATGAAGACGCCGATGACGACGGCGAGGGCGAGCCGGATCAGCAGGTTGCCCCAGCGGGACCAGCCGTCGTTGTCACCGGTGAGGCTGGTGATCAGAAATCGGTCGATGTTGGCGATGATCAGGCCCCACAGCACCGCCACCGGCAACAGATACAGCGGGGACGCCTGCGAAAGCAGTGTCAGCGCGCCCAGCAGGGAGGTGCCCGCTATGAGCGCGGTGCTGACCACGATTCCGCCGAGACTGGTGTAGCGGGAGCGTTCCTGAGGAACACTTGCGAGGATCTTCTCGTCGACTCCGGTGAACCGGCGGAGGAACATCCCAGGATCGGGCTTCTCCCGACGCCGGGGGCGCCGTCTGTGCTGCTGGGCGGCCTTGGAACCGTGGAGGATGTCAACCACGGACGTCCTCCTCCATGAAGAAGTCGTCGTCGGTGTCGCCTGCCGTCACCTCGGCATGGGCCTGGTAAGTGGGTCCTTCGAGGTGCTTCGCCTCCGCTTCCGGCTCGACTTCGTCGAAGGTGGCGAGCAGTTCCCTGCCGGTCGTCTCGTTGAACAGGCCCTGGGCGATCGCCGCCCGAACGACATCGGCCCGGGCGCGGGCCTGAACGACCTGCAGGTCGTGCTCCAGCTGGATTCCGCGCTGGATGGCGCTGTGTTCCCGGTCGCCCAGGGCGGCGTAACGTTCGGCGACCTGCTGGTCGCTGAGACCGCGAACGGTGACGTACAGACCGTCGGCGGCGCCGGGACCACTGTTGAGGAGGTCCTTGATTTTCGTGGCCTCGGTGATCTGCTGATCCCGGTCGAGGGCCGCCTCCTGCCGGGTGAAGTCGTTCGCACCGCGGCCCTTGACGTGCAGAAAATCCTGTTCATCGAGTTCGAAGTCACGATCGAGCCTGCGTTTGACGTCGCGGAGGCCATGTTCGCCCTGGATGTCGTGCAGGCTGGTCTCGTAGCGCCGCCGTCCCTGGGCGATCTCGTCGGGGGCGTACACGTTGAGGCCGGAGAATTCGGCCGTCATGCCGGGCAGCACACAGGGCACCACGGTCGTGTAGGCCTTCACCTGGGCGCGCACGAGCGTCCACAACTCGTGGACCTCGTGCAACCCGTAGCCACGGCCGAGTTCGAAGAGCTTGTGGTAGGCCTGGATGTAGGTGACCAGGTGCTCGGTGACGTCGGTCAGGCCGGCGCGCACCACCTCGATCGGCTCGTCGACCGTGCAGCGGAACTGGACCGCGACAGTGAAGTCATGGGCGCCGGAGGAGTTGATCGGCACCTGGATCGTGGTGGGGTGATCCTTGGCCACGTCCACGACGCTGACGCTGGCGGCGTGCAGCACGTGCGGCTCGTCGCCGCGCAGCAGCCGGTCGCCCAGCACGAACGTGCCGTCGTACTCGAAGACGAGCCGCTGGTGCGGAAGCTGGCGGGGGAGGCTGGAGATCGGGCGCCGGGGTTTGCTCAGGAACCCCTGCCTGGCGACAGGATCAAGAGGGATCTGGCTGATCACGGGGTAGCTCATGGACGCTTTCCGGTGGTGTCGAGGGACAGAACGGCCGGGCTCAGGAAGACCCGGAGCAGCGACAGGAGAATCTCCAGCCGGTTCTCGTCGGTGTCGCGGGAGATGGCATAACGCCGCAGGTCGTGGGCGAGTAGCGGCCGTTCCTTCGCGGGGAGCGTCTCCACGAGCGCCGCGAACAGGGCATGGACATGGTCGCGGTCATCGCCGTCGCGCTCATCGAAGGCGCAGACGGCTTCGTACAGGGCGGCCAGCGCATCCCTGCGGTGAGGGCGTTTGACGAGAACCGCGGACCAAAGTTCGGCGAGGGGGACGGCGGAACCGGGGCAACTGCGCAAATGAGCAGTGACCGTGGGAGGCCCGACGCCATCCGCGCGAGCCGACAGGACGCTCAGGATCGCCCGAATCAGCGGATCGACCGCGCGGCCGATCCGCCTGTCGTTGCCGATCTGACGCGCCAGCCAGTCGAGCATCGGCAGAGCGTTACCGGTGGCCTCGGTCAGCGCCGCGAACAGACGGGCGAGCGCGATCTCCGCATGCCGGACAGGCTTCTCACTGCCTCTGATCTGTAGCCAGAGCATCCGGACCGCCTCCAGCGGGAACCGGATGCCCAGCTCACCGGACCAGGCGAGGGTGGCGGTGAATTTGGGCCTGGCGGCGGACGCCCGCGTCCACAGGCTGACGGTACGCAGCACCTCCGGACGGGTCGTCTCGTCCAGGCACAACCACGAGATGGCCATCGCGGCGGTGGCCTGGCTGCGCATGACGCCTCTGCCACGGGCCCAGGGGGTGAGAAAAGTGCTCTCGACGTACGAGTAGTCCGAGACAGAGGCAAGAACCGCCACGCCCCTGGCGATCTCCGCCTGCGCGCTCGGGTCGCGTAGAGCCGCGCACTCATGGAGCCATTCGGTGACCGGCTCCCACAACCGCATGCCGTGTCGCCGGTACAGCTCCCGCATCACATGCGTTCGATGACTCGGGACCCTGAACTCCAGCCTGCGCCCCGGCGACAGGCTGAGAAGCGAGCCCTCCGCCACCCGAAGCAGGCGGCGGCTCGGCATCGGATCATCCGCGGAAACGGCGACCGCACCCTCGGCGCCGATACCGGCGATCGACTCCAGCCGGGCGAGCAGCGACTCGAAGCCGGCTTCCGGAAGGCCGGCGGTGAAGGCCATCGCGGCCATCTCGAAGAGCTCCCCCCGAGTACGCGGGCCGTCGAACCAGGCGACCACATCGCGCCGCCCGGCGGACTCCAGCCTGCCGAGCGCATTGCCCAGCGGGATCCCCGAGGCCAGGTCGCACGCCAGTGTCACCACGTCGGCCATGGCATGGTCGACGGTGATCCGCGCGGCCGCCTCGTCGGCGACCTCGGGCGCCACCCGGTGGGCCAGCAGGACGTCGCGGGCCGGCGGCGGTAGCCAGAGAATCCGGTCTCTTTCGGGCAGCGAGGTCGCCGTCGTCGTGATCACCAGGTAGGCCCCGGCGTCGCGCACGCGGCGCCCGATCTCCCGTACGTGGAAGTCGGCGATGCTTCCGTCGATGTCGTCCTTGGGCCAGTCGCACAGCAGATAGCCGTGAGCCTTCCGGTATTCGCGGGCGGCCAGCTTCTCCAGCGTGTAGGCCGGGCTGAGTTCCACCACCTCGCGCCGTCCCCCGACGACGTCATGGAGCAGATTGAGCGCCGCCGTCCGGCGGCCGGTGCCGGCATTGCCGATCAAGGCCACCATGTTGCGGCTGCCCAGCTGTTCGGCGGCGGCCTCGTAGGTGGCGTGGCGCACGTAGCGGGTGCGGGCCTCCGCCATCTCGTCAGCGGATACGGGTCCTGCGGTGCGGCGGGACCTGGGGCGGGAAGCCGAGATGCCGAAAGAGGCGTCCCCCACGTTGCCGTGAATGTGGTTGATGACGGTCTGGACCTGGGAGACCTGCGCGAAACCCTCGTCCGTCGCCTCGGCCTGATCGGTCAGATCCACCGGCGTGGCCGCCTCGCCGAGCAGGACGCCATCGGGCGGCGAATCAGTTTCGGATGCCAAAGTTGATCTCCTCACCGGAAACGGGAGCGGTGATCAGGTTTATGGTCATCTGCTCGGCATTGAACTGCTGCGCGAACCGCTTCGCAGTGGGGTCGACGCGCACCAGCTTCTCCAGGGACTCCAGCAGGTCGTCGCGCGACTCCGGGGTGGTCGGCCGGCCCTGCTCTGACCGGAATTTCGTGATCTTCGCGAGCAGTCTGCGGGCTCCACCGAGGCCGGTCTCGGTGCCGTAAGCGCCGAGACGTTCGATGGCGCCCCCGGCGATCAGGGCCCACAGGGTGTCCGCGACCTCGGGCAGGTTGTCCATGTCGACAGTTCCTCTCTGATCCAGGTCCTCGGAAGGAATCCACATCCAGGCGATTTCGGTGCGTTCCTTGGTCGGTACCTCCAACCGAGTGAACGACTCTGGCCGGTAGGAGGTGTGGAGCTGTCGGACGACGTCCTCATAGAGCCGATCGGTGAGGATCAGCACCAGGTCGGCGCGCGGGTTCACCTTCAGGGCGGTACGGGCGGCCTTCGCGTCGAGCAGCCGGCTGGTGGTCACCACGACCTGGCCGACGAAGCCCATCGCGCCGCGTTTCACGACGCCGTGGCCGATCGCGACGCGTATCCGCAGGCGGGCGTCGTCTCGGCGTTCGCGGTTGTGGTCGTGGAGCGCCTTGCGCACGCGGCGAACCAGGTCGTCGATGACCCGAAGCTCGCCCTCCCTTTCGGGAAGGACGATGACCTCACCGTCGCCGGCTTCCTGGCGGGCCCAGGTCTCGCGGCGCAGGCCGGCCTCTCGTGCGCCACGGTCCATGACCTGGGCCAGGCCCGACTGGATCGAGTCGTGCCGTAGGTCGTCGCCGCGGCCGTATCCCTCCGCATCGACCGCCATGACCAAGCGGCGGCTGAAATCAGAATCGAGCATCACGTCACCTTGTGGTTGCGAGAAAGATCCACCAGAGCGGTGGGGGAGATCGCCGGGGACGAGTCTGGCGAAGATCGCATCGCCTCAAGACGTACCAGTACGCTTTACCGGTAATCGGCCAGACCGACCGGGTCGATGACGAGCTTCCTGCGATGACCGGGGTCGATCAGGTCAAGTTCCTTGAAACGTCGGATGGCCTTGAAGACGGCGTCTTTTCCGGCCCCGACGAGATTGGCGATCTCCTCATGGGTGAGATCGACTCCCAGGTCCCGTTTTCCGTCCGCCCTGTCGACTCCATGCCGGCCGGAGAGTTCCACGAGCACGTTCGCGACCCGTACGGGAACGCTGAACTGGGCGAAGTCGGTTCTTCTGCGGTTGGCCCAGTCGAGCTGGTCGGCGATCATCCTGGCCAGTGCATTCCAAGCCGCCGGATGGCGATCGAGGAAGTCGGTGAACGCCTCCGCGCGGATGACGTGCACCAACATCGGACTGCACGCGGTCACCATGGCCGATCTTGGCTCTCTGCGCAGAGCCGCCAGTTCGCCGACCACATCGCCGCTGACCCGGATGCCCAATATGGCCGCTCCACCCGATTCCAGGTAGGCCGTCACCTTCACGCACGCCGTGAGCCGCTGACCTGGGACGGACCTCAGTAGATAGACCTCGGACCTCTCTCGGTCTCCTTGATATATGAGTGGTTCGCCGGCCTGCCGAGGGGAGGACGGCACGAGGCCCAGAAGTTCCTTTCGCTCCTCTGGGCTGAGTCTGTCCATGAGGGTGCCAATGGGCCACCTGACGGGAATTTGATCATTTATCACGGATCAAGCGCCTTGAGTCATCGATGTGAAGCTGTTGGAAGCTACACCCTGGAATATGTGGTGGCCAGGTTAGATGGTTATCGGCGTAGATATGTGGCGTTTGTCCGGCTTGCCGAAAAGGGTGGGGCGAAATCTCCGGGAGGGTGGAACAATATTCCTGTGATTGGCGTGATCTGGCGGAACATCAGGCATCTCCTCTGGGATTGCGCTGTTGCTCGGGACGCTTCGTCTTTGCGTACGGGAAGCCGTCGGTAAGTCGGGGTCCTCATAAAGGGTCGGCTGATGATCGCGATGGGAGGCCACACGAGACGCACCCGTAGGGCGAGGCTGTCGCGGGGCTCCCTTTCGAGGGGGAGCGTGCATCACGAGTAAAGCACATCGTGAACTCAATGCACAATAGATATTCTTGTGTCGACTGGCCCTTGGTGCGTCTGTTCGGATGCGACGCACGATCTTTCGGACGCCGGCAGTACGGGACCGGCTGGACCCGGCTCCGTGACCGGATCCGCGGACTCGTCTTCGACTCAGACCTGCCACTCGTCGCCGCGGAGCAACTCGATCGCGCCGCCGTCGTGCCCGATCCCCGTGACGGTGACGTCGGGGCCGCCCACCATGAAGTCGACGTGCACACCGGAGATGTTGACCCCGGCCGCCTCAAGCCCGGCGGCGTCCCGTTCGCGCAGGTGCTCGGGCACGCCCGGAGGCAGGCCGGCGCCCCAGGCCAGATGGCAGGTGGCGTTCTCGTCCAGCAGGGTCTCGAGAAAGGTGAGGCCCGATCGCCCGACCGGCGACGAGCCGTCGACCAGGGCCAGCTCGCCCAGACGGGCCGCGCCCGCGTCGGTCGCCTGGTGGGTGCGGACCACCTCGGCGCCGGCGCTCGCCCTCACCTCCGTCACCACCCCGGCGGTGAAGGTCAGCTCCAGGTCGCGAATGACGTTCCCGTTGAGCGCGAGTGGCCGCGTCGAACGGACGGTGCCCTCCACCCGGCGGTAATCAGGCGTGGTGAACACCTCCTCGGTGGGGAGGTTGGCCTGGAAGCGGTGCCCCCGCACGGATTCGAGGCGCGCCGCGGTCCAGTGCGCGTCCGGGAGCAGGCCGACGGTCAGCTCGGTGCCCGGCCCCTCGAACCGGACGGCGTCGAGCCGCATCCCGTTCAGCACCTCCGCGCGGCCCAGCAACTCGGCGATCCGCTGCTCCCAGGCGGCACGGGGATCGGGCCGGTCCAGGCGCAGTATCGGGCGCAGATGCTGCCAGAGGCGGATTTCGTCCGGCTCCCCGAAGACCGCGCGCGCCCATTCCGCGGTCGGGCAGGGGACCATCGCCCAGCGGACGAGGTTGCCGAGCTGCAGCCGCTGCCTCGACGTGAGGTACGGCATGCGGTCCAGGCCCGCCCGTACCGGGTCCTGCCCGGCGAGGAGATCCGGTGCCGCGGCGCCGCGGATGTTGAGCAGGATGCCGCAGTGGCGGGCCAGCTCCTCGTTGCGCGCGTCCAGCCAGGCCGGGACCTCGCTCAGCGTGGCCGCGTCCGCGTGCTGGACCCGGGATCGCCTCGCGTAGGGATCGAAATACCAGATGTCGGCATAGCGAGCACCTCGGACGTATGCCGCCTCGGCCAGGGCGCGGGCGAGCGGGGCGTGCTCGATCTCGGCGTTGATCAGCACCCGGTCGCCGGCGACGACCGGTACGGCGACGTCGAAGACGACGTCGGCGTAGCCGGCCAGCTCAGCGGTGGGAATGGTCACGGCTGTCTCCTTGGGGTGATGTCCTGCGGGTCTTGCGAGAGCGGGAGAGGAACAGCAGCGGCGCCAGGGCCGGCACGCAGCCCGCGACGGCGAAGCCGTAGACCAGGCCGGACGACTGCACGATGGCGCCCAGCGCGAGCGCGGCCGTCATGAACCCGAGATCGAAGAACGCCGTCGTGGTGGCCACCGCCGAGCCGCGCCGCGCGGCGGGCAGACCGGCCACCGCCATCGTGAGGAACGCGGGAAGACCCAGTGCCTGCCCGGCGCCGATCACCGCCGCGGCGGCCAGCGCCCCGGTCACGGACGGCCAGGCGACGAGCAGGGCCAGCCCGGCCGCGGTGACCAGCAGTGCCGCGGTCGCCGTCGCGCGCGGGTCCATCCGGTTCGTCCATCGTTGGCAGCCGAGCCGCACGGCGAGCAGCACGCCGCCGTAGACGAGGAAGTGCGGGCCGCTGCCGCTCCCGCCCAGCGCGGCGACGTGCAGCGGGAGGAAGGCGCTGAAGGCGGTGTATCCCCACACCGACGCCCAGTACGCCAGCCCGGGACGCAGTCCCGCGCGATGCAGGAGCGGCCCGGCCTTCCTCGTACCGGCCGGATCGCCGGCGACGACCGGGCCCGCGGGCAGGAACAGGCAGGCCACGAAGGCCGCGAGGGCCACGGCTCCGGACAGCGCCCATACGGCCCGCAGGCCGGCGACGGAGTGGCCGGCCTCGGCGAGCGCCGGTCCGGCGAGCAGGCCGGCGTTGACCGCGATGGAGAAACGGTTGATCGCGGCGCCCGGACGGTCGTGATCGCTGGCCGCGGCGGCCAGGCCGACGTAGGTCAGGGCCTCCCCTGCTCCCGCGACCGCCCGGCACGCCAGGAACAGCGGCAGCGACTCGACCATGAGCACGGCGAAGGAGGTGATCGCCAGCAGCGCGGCGCCGGTGCAGGCCGCCGTCCTGCGGCCGCGCCGGTCGGCCAGCCGACCGGCCGGCGGGCGGAAGAGCACGGCGCACACGGCGGTGATCGCCAAGCAACCGCCGACCAGGCCCGGCCCCTGGTTCAGCGGGCCGGTGACGTACTTGGGGATCGTGGGGATGAGCAGCCCGAGCGACAGGAAGCACGCTCCCGCGCACGCCATCAGCGGGCGGGTCATCGCACGTCGTCGAGTTCCAGCAGGATCGCGGTCATGCTCACCTTGACCCGGTCGCCGGAGCGGGGCGGCCCGGCCTTGTCGTGGGCCAGCGCGACCGCCTGCTCGATCAGCCCGACGATCTCCTCCCACACGGTGCGATCCAGCCATACCTCGGCGTCCATGGACATGCGCTGCAGCTTTGTCTGGGCGAGGCGTCGTGCCAGGTCGGTGCTGAGCGCCTCGTGCACGAGCTGCCGGCCGTTCGCGCGGTCCAGCCGCGCGCCGCTGGAGGGGTCGTAACGGTAGATCCGGCGGGGTCTGCCCTTGCCGCCCGGCGACGGCCGCTCGTCCACCTGTTGCAGGAAGCCGGCCTCGGCCAGCTGGCGCAGGTGGTAGCTGGCGGAGGCGTGGGCGATGCCCAGTTCCTCCGCGACCTCGGTGGCCGACATGGACGTGCCGGTGAGCAGCGACACGATGCGGATCCGGAGCGGGTTCGCCAGCGCGCGCAGTGGCACCAGGCCGTCACCATTTTCCCAAGACATGTTGGGATTATGACATTTCCAACATGTCTTGGGAAAGGGGTGGCGGACACCGCCTTGGCATCCCGCCGAGTTCGCGGTGCCGGGTGGTGACGGGACGGCATGACCGCCGGGCGGACGAGGGCCAGGGCGGCGAACCGCCCGGATCATTTCGAACGGCGGAAACCACCGGCTGAAGCGCCGTGTACTCGTCGAGGACTTCGAACGGCATCCGGTGACCGGCAGGTGAATGAAGTCGGCGCCGATCGTAGCGGCCGTCGACATAACGGATCGCGGCTCGGCGGGCCCTCGCCCGGCCGGCGAAAAAATACCACCTCGGCCATTCGTTCTTCAACGCCGAAAAGAACGATTTGGCCGTGGCGTTACCGTGACATGCGCCGGTACAGCCGGCGGGCCTCCAGATGTGCAACCTCTTCGGCGATACCGAATTCATCGGACGTGTGGTTCGAGCCCTTGTCGGAGTGGAAGATCATTCCCTTTTCAATGGTGAAGTTCCATACCGCCTTCTCGATCACCTCGGTGCGGTAGTGATCGGCCATCGTCCACCCCGCCGCAGCTTTCCCTTGGGATTTTGCGGCCCTATCGAGTGATTTGTCCGGAATCTCTGGAGTGCCTCGGCCCTACTGGGAGGCCGTTCTCATGTCAACCCACCCCGGTGCGCTTTTTCTGATCGCCTGCGCCATCGGGTCGGTGGAGCGTCGATAAAGCCGCCGATTGCCGACGGACCGGAAACGCTTTTACGTCTGATGACAACCCCCGGCCCGCCGGTCCGAATTCTGCGCACAACAAAAAGTGGTAGCGATATTGAAAGTCCGGTCGTGGAGGCACACACTCGGCGTTGAGAAGGCCACCCCAGATTTTTGGAGCCGCAATGAACCGAGCCGTAATCGGAATTCACGGGCGTAGAAAATCGACGCTTCGGCGCCTCACATCCGCCATCGTCGCGATGCTCGCCGTGGCATTCCTCTGCGTGCCGCCCGCCGCCGCCCTCGCGCTGCCGACACCAAAGGATCTGACCGCCTTCCTCGACCTCGAATGCTTCAAGACCAACCCGTACCAGCCGCCCGCCACCACGCTCACACTGCGGCACATCAACCCCGTGCTCGGCAACCTGCCGATCGAGACCGTCACCCTCGGCCAGCGTGAGCAGCTGTGCGTCCCGGTCGCCAAGAACAACCAGGCGCCGCCGTCGCCCGCGCTCGACT
>NZ_JBFAOJ010000068.1:0-54381 GCF_040675205.1 Streptosporangium sp. NPDC049644
ATCTGATCACGCACCGGTTGCCGCTCGCGGAGGTTCTGGAGGGGATCGACATCGTCAGCAGGGGCGAGGCCATCAAGGTCACCATCGAACCCTGAAAGGAGGCCACAGATGCCGGAGGGGGCGGCCGTCGCCGCGCGGGGCCTGCGGGCGCGCCTCGCCGAGGTCTTCGCCGAGGCGGTGATCCGGCAGGGCGTACCCGTGCGCATCCGTGTCGGCGGCGGCGAGCCGGTCGCCGCCCACGGCATGCCCGCCGTGAGGTGACCGTGACGCTGTCCGAGACGCTGCGCGGCCTTCGGCGTCAGCCCAGGCCGCGCCGCGGGCCGGGTGCACCGGGGGCGGGCCCCGCACGGCTGCCGGGCCCCGCCCCGGTCGCGGTCTCGGACACGGCCGCAGAGGGGCCGGCCGTACGGGCGGCGAGAACGGCCGATCCGGCGGCACGCGACGTCCCTGAGGCGTGATCGTGTCCGACCCGTGCCGCGCGAGCCGGTCGAGCGGCACGTCGGAGCGGGGGCGGACGCCGCGCACGCCTTCGACATCGGGTGCGCCCACCATCGCCAGGTGCTCCTGTCCGCGGGCGACCACTTCGCGGAACGCGCGAGCGATCTCGACGACACCGCGGACCGCGCGTCGCGGCCGTCCGCGGCCTTCCGGCGCCGGGCGTCCCTTCTTCGGACCGCCACTTCATCCTGACGGCTGAGGATCTCGCGCCCGTAGCGTCCCCGCCGTACGGTACGCTCCCGCCGCCACTCCACGGCCCGATGCCGCACAACGCACGACCTGTGACCCCGACGAAGCGCGAAGGGCGGTGCGGAAGGCCCGTTGAGCGGGGCCGACGCTCGATCGGAACGGTACGCGCGATCGATTCCCGGACCGGCTCGGGTGAGTGTCGTGCGGAGCCGGTCTCCGTGTTCGGGTTTCGGGCTGGCCGAAACGAAGCATGTTTCCGGGCCTGACCGATGCGGAACGCGGCTACTCGTGAAGCGGGATGGTGACCATGTCAGGATGGATCTTCCAAGGCGAGACCAGGCTGGTGGGCCGGGAAGCGGAGTTGGGCACGCTGGTGTCCGGGCTGGACAAGGCCGGACAGGGGCCGGCACGCATGATCCTGATGCGGGGACCCGCGGGGTCCGGCAAGACCGCCCTGCTGGACGCCCTGGAGCGGTACGCCCGGTGCGCCGGGGTGACGATTCTGCGCGGCTCCTGCTCGCCCGCCGGGGCCGGTCTGCCCTGGCACGCTGCGGAAAGCCTGTTCGGCGGGGCGTCGCTCCATGACGAGCACGCCACCGCGCCGCTGTCACACCGGTTGCTCCGGCGCGTCATGGAGGCGGCCGCGTCAGGACCGGTGGTCGTCATGCTCGACGACACGCAGTGGTGTGACGAAGAGTCGTTGGTATGGCTGGACTTCCTGATGAACCGCGGGTACTACCTTCCGCTGCTCGTCCTGCTCGCCCAGCGCCGTTCTGGCCCGCCGAACCGGCGAGGGGCGACTCCCGGTTTCGCCGCGCGCGAGCACCGCACCGTCGACCTCGGGCCGCTGTTCGAGGAGGACGCGGGAGAGATGGCCCGGCGGTGGTGGGACGCCGTGCCGGAGGAGCCGTTCATCCGCGCGTGCAACAGCGTCTGCCGGGGCAATCCAGCACTTCTCGCGAGACTGTTCGCACACCTGAGTGAGGAGGGGGTGTCGCCTGATGTCCGGGGTGCGCTCCGGGCCGGTGAACTCGGCGCCGAGCTCTTCGCCGGGCGACTGCTGGCGACGCTCGACCGGCAGCCCGAGTACGTGCGCAAGGTCGTGGAGGCCCGCGCCGTGCTGGGGCAGGCCGACGCGGAACTGCTGGGCATGCTGTCCGGGGTGTCGGAGCCGCTGGTAGCCGCCGTGATCGACATTTTGCGCGACGAGGAGATCATCGAGGCCGACCTGGCGGAGCTGAGTGATGATCATGTACGCACCATGGTGTTGAGCGGCATGCCGGTCGCCACGCTCGACCGGTGGCGGGAGCTGGCCGCCCGGCTGCTCAACGACGGTGGCCGACCGGCCGAGGAGATCAGCGCGCAGTTGGTGCTGCTGCCCAGGCTTTCCGAGCCCTGGATGCGGGATGTGCTTCGTGAGGCGGCGCGTCGTGCCGAGCGGGACGGGGCACTGGGGATGGCGGCGCGCTACCTGGGCCGTGTGGTGGTGGCCGATCCCGCCGACATCGACGCGCAGGCCGACTTCGCGCGGCTGATCGGACATGACGATCCGTCGGGAGCGTACGCGATGCTCCGTGGTGGGATCGAGGAGACCTGTGACGTACGGGGGAGGGCGCGCCTCGCGGTCCAGCTGGCCAAGGTCGCGCCGCCCCTCGGCAGGGAGCCGGAGGCGATCTCGATACTGAACGGCATCCTGGCGGAACTCGACGGCGTGGGCGCCGGCGACCATGGGCTGCGGACGATGGTCGAGTCGGCGCTGTCGCTGATCGGATGGAACCGCCGGTCCACCAACAGGATGATCTCCGAGCGGGTGATGGCGACGCCGATACCGGAGGCGCACACCGTGGGCGAGCGCGAGCTGCTCGCCGTGCGATCGATGATCTCCGCGATGTCCGGTCTCTCGTCCCAAGCCTGCCTTGTGCCGGCCCGCCAGGCGCTGAGCGGTGCGGACGAGACTCCCTGCAGCTGGGCGTTCGGCGCCGCCGCGTACGTACTCTCGCTCGCCGACGAGGTTGAGGAAGCGGTTCAGGCCATGGACCGGATGATCGCGCGCGGCACGGAGCACGGGGACGCCTGGGGCCGGGCGACGGCCTTGTCCACGCGGTCGTGGATCCTGGCCGAGTCGGGCGACCTGGACGGAGCCCTGATGGACGCGACCAGGGCCGTCGAGCTGGCGGACGAGTGGTCGTGGTCGAAAGGCGTCACGGCGCCGCGGACGGCTCTGGCGGCGGTGCTCGCCCGGCGAGGCGACATCGGCCAGGCAGCCTTCGTGCTCGGCCAGATGACCTCGCGGGACGTGGCGGAGTCCCTTCTCGACTGTCCACGGATGCTGATGACGAGGTCGCATCTGGCGGTGTCGCGAGGCGACCACGAAGGCGCGCTGTCGTCGCTGACCGCCTGTGGCGCGCTGCTCGCCGAGGCCGGTGTCAGGAATCCGATATTCGCGCCGTGGTGGCTGGACGCGGCCTGTCTGCTCGCCGACCTGGGCCGCCGGAGCGAGGCGGAGGGGTTCGTCGAGCACGGTGAGCAACTCGCCGAGACCTGGGGGAACGCGTCCGCTCGGGGATTCGCCCTACTGGCCAGGGGGGCGATCACCGAAGGGAGCGAGGGGGTGGAGATGCTCACCGAGGCGGTGGAGACGCTGGCGAACACCCAGGCGCGCTGGTACCTGGTTCGGGCCGAAGGCCTGCTCGGTGAGGCGCTGCTGCGGATGGACGACCGCGAAAGGGCCCGTGGGCACTTCCGCCGGGCCGTGTATCTGTCGGTGCGGTGCGGGTTTCGCGCGCCGGCCGCGAAGGCGCGCGACCGGCTTGTCGCGGCGGGCGGCTGGATGTACCAGGGGGCCGGCGGGGTCAAGGACGTGCTGACCATGGGAGAGCGGCGTGTCGCGGAACTCGCGGCGACCGGTGCCACCAACCGGGAGATCGCCCGAACCCTGCGCATCGCGGTGCGCACTGTCGAGATCCATCTGACCAGCATCTTCCGCAAGCTGGACGTGAGCGGCCGAACGGACCTGGGGTGGGCACTGGACGCGCTCGGCAAGGCGGGCCGGAACACGCCGGCGGCCGGGTGACATCGCAGGCCGGGCCGGCTCGATCGACGCACGACCAGGAACTGACCGGCAGTGCCGTCGCGCACGGCCCGCCGGTGCGCGAAGCGTTCCTTCTCGCCACCGGATTCGCTGAACACTGCGCAAATGCCTAGGAATCGACGGAGACAATCAGCAGACCTTCGCGGTGGCAACGACCGCGCGACGAAATCGCGGGGGTAGGGGATGGCGGTGAGCTCGGAGACATGCTCACCGCCGGCCATCGCGCGATCTTTCGAGAGCAGGTGAGATCCCCGCGATGTCCCGCAGGAGGCGACAACGGCGAGAGGCCGACGGACCGAAGTACCACCCTCTCGCCTTCGGCGGCTGGGGTGACTACAAGACCTGGGCCGAGAACCAGTTCCTGCCCAAGCCCATCGAGGACGGGGCGGACGACGACGCGCTGGAGGACGACGCCACCGCCGTCGACGTCACGCGGGAAGGAGCGCTCGGCGATCCACCGGAGCCGCGGGCCGACGACGGCGATCACCACGGTGCCGGTGCCTCCCCGGATACGGGCCCCGTGCCGGCGGCGGACCAGGGCCCGCCGAGGCAGTACCTCGCGGAGCAACCGCAGGAGTCGCTGCCGGTCAAAGCGCGGCCGTACGTTCTCACCGGGGGGCGTACCCGCGGTGATGACCTGCTGCGCATCGACTCGCTGATCTCGGTGACGCCCGAGGGCACCCTGCGAGCCGACAGTCCCGCGCTGCCTCAGGAATATCGCTGGATCTTCGGCATGTGCCGGGAGCCCATGGCCGTGATCGAGATCGCCGGTCGCCTCAGGTTGCCGATCGGGGTGGTCCTCGTTCTGATCAGCGACTCGATCGGCTGGAACCTGCTCAGGGCGCACCCTCCCGCGGAGGTCGACGGCCGGCCGTCGGTTGAGGTGATCATGCGTGTGCACGAAGGGCTGCGCCGGCTGCCCTGACGCGGGGACCTCCCGGGCCGATCGGGTGTCGCGGCGCACGCGCGGAGGGGGTGCGGGCGCCGGTCGTTCCGGGGCGGGCGGGCCAAGACTAGGGTTTTCTCGATACCGCTCCTGGTTCACTTGCGGCTCGGACAACGGGCGATTCGCAGGGGTGAGTGATGACATTTCCTACATTGGCCGTGGTGGACCGAGACGAGCCGAGCCTTGACCGGCGTGACCCGATGGTTCGGATGTCACAACTGCTGGACGCCGGCTCACTTGAGATCGTCTACCGGCGCGAAGGCGTAGGGGTGGCGGTCGCCTACGGGCGGATCAACGGCACGAGAGTGGTGGTCTACTGCACCGACGCCACGCTGAAGGGTGGCGCGATCGGGGTCGACGAGTGCCCGCCGATCGTCAATGCCATTGATCTCGCGGTGCGCGAACGCTGTCCGGTGATCGGCGTGTGGCATTCCGGTGGCGCGAAGCTCAATGAAGGCGTGTCGGCGATGCACGGGATCGGGGAGATGTTCGCCGCGATGGTCCGTGCCTCGGGTGAGATCCCGCAACTGTCCGTTGTGCTCGGCCCCGCGGCGGGCGGCGCGGCCTACGGTCCGGCGCTGACCGACATCGTGATCATGTCTGATGCCGCCCGCGTCTTCGTCACCGGCCCGGACGTCGTTCGGTCGGTCACCGGTGAGCAGATCGACATGGAGAGCCTGGGCGGCCCGGACGCGCACGGCCGGAAGTCAGGAGTGGCCCACATCGGCACGGAGTCCGAGGAGGCCGCCTTCGCCCGCGCCCGCCAGATCGTCACGCTGCTGGCGAAGCCGGGGTTCGTCGACCTGGATTCGGTACGGGAGGAAAAGCCACTGCGTGCCCTGCTCCCCGACTCGCCCAGGCGCGCGTACGACGTGCGCCCGCTGGTCAAGGCGATTCTGGATGAGGAGGACGGAGCATCCGGTTTCATTGAGTTACAGCCCAAATGGGCGCCGAACATGGTGATCGGGTTCGGCAGGCTCGCCGGGCGGACGGTAGGAGTGATCGCGAACAATCCGCTGCGCAAGGGCGGTTGCCTCGACTCGCTGTCTTCGGATAAAGCGTCCAGATTCGTCCGGATGTGCGACTCGTTCGGCGTGCCCTTGCTCGTGCTGGTCGACGTCCCCGGCTATCTGCCCGGCGTCGGGCAGGAGTGGGAGGGCGTGGTCCGCCGAGGCGCGAAGCTGCTGCACGCGTTCGCCGAGGCCAGCGTTCCGCGGGTCACGTTGGTCACGCGCAAGTCCTACGGTGGCGCCTACATCGCGATGAACTCCCGGTCTCTCGGCGCCACCGCCGTACTCGCGTGGCCGGAGGCCGAGGTGGCGATCATGGGGGCGAAGGCGGCGGTGGAGATCCTGCACCGCAAGAAGCTCGCGGCCGTGGCGCAGCACGAGCGCGAGGCGCTGCTGTCCCGCCTGGCCGCGGAGCACGAAAGGATCGCGGGGGGCGTGGCCAGGGCGGTGGGCATCGGCGTCGTCGACGAGGTGATCGACCCGGCGTGGACCCGGCTGCGGCTCGGCGAGGCGCTGGCCGCCGCTCCGATACGTCGAGGCCGCCACACCAACATCCCGTTGTGAGCGGGCCGTCGGCGCCCTCGCGTGCCTCCGCGATCCGGTCCCGCACCTGATTTCCGGGCGAGGTCGCGGTATCGGGCGGTGGCCGAACAGGGGGCGTACCGGCTTGTGAGCGGCCGTCCAACGGATCATCGGCTTCATGTCGCAGCCGCTGTCACGGCGTCGGAAACGGTCAGGGGAGGGATCGCAGACAAATAAAGGTAATCACAGGCAAACCAACGCCAAACGCTTGCAAACAAACATGGAGATGACTAGGGTCTGCTCAATAGGCGATTGGGGTGCTTGAGCTCAGGCGCATGCATCGTCGATTTGAGGTGCGAATGCCCAGCGGAACTGGACACAGAGTCGGAACCGGGGTCACGGCCGGACCGGCCGGACCGAGGAGCACGATCCTTCTGCCCGCCCGTGGTGCCGATGCGATCGTGACCGAGCTCCCCAATCCTGGTGGCGGCGTTGACCACCGGCGGCCTTCGGCCCGTTCCCGTGTCACGGCGGACTCCGGCGGAGGTTCCGAAGCGGCCTCGTCGACCGCGGGCGAGCCGGTGTCGAGCACATGGCGGCCGGCCCCCGGACGGCCGGTGAGCGTCACGGACCCGGGCGCCCGCTGGAGGGACGCCGCACCGGAGTTCCTGGCCGAGCGGGAGGGGCAGATACGCCGGCTGGGCAGGCAGGTGGCCGAGCTTCAGTTCGGAAGGCCGGGCATGACGACCGTGCTCGGAGAGCCGGGTACGGGAAGGAGCGCCCTGCTCAGGGTGGCCGTCGCGCGCGCCAGGGAGGCCGGATTGCTGGCCGTCCTCGCCCGTTGCTCGCCCGCCGAGGCCGATCTCCGCTACGGCGTCGTCTCGCAGATCACCTCCGGGCTGGCCGGCGCCGGATATCCGGCCTTCGCACGGCGGCTGTGGGTGGAAGACCAGCCGGCCGCGGCCTTGATCCCGGCACTGTGCGGGGAGTTCGTGGCGCTCGCCCGGGAGCATCCGCTGCTGATCGCCCTGGACGATGCCCAGTGGGCGGACGAGGAATCGAAGGCGTGGCTGGCCGCCATGCCACACCGGCTGCGAGGCGTTCCGATGCTCCTGGTTCAGGCCAGGGCCCTCGGCGAAGGCGGTGCCGCCGGATCGGCCACCGAGCCCGGACCGGTGCCGCACAGCGTGATCCAGGTGCCGCCGCTGAGGGAGCGCGGGGTCCGGCAGGTGATCGCCTCCCGGTACGCCGGGCCTGTCGACGGAGCGTTCGTGACCGCCGCCACCGAGGCCACGGGGGGTAGCCCGGCGGCCCTGCTCGCGGTACTCGACCATTTCGCGCACGCCTCCCTGCCGCCCGCCGCGCGCCACGTCCCGGTCCTGCTGGAGCGGGCCGCCGAGGTGAGCGGCGACCGGGTGGCCGGGTCCCTGTCCCGCCTGCCCGCGGACGCCCTCGCGCTGCTCCGCGCGATGGCGGTTTGCGAGAACGGCCTCGGTTTCGACCTGCTCACGTCCCTGGCATCGCCGAGGACGATGTTTCCTGAGCAGGTGTTGTCCGTCCTGGTGCGGCTGGGGCTGGTGACCGGTGGGGAGGATCCGCGGCCGGTCAGCCCCCTCATCGCCGACATGGCGCTGGCCGGGATGGACGTCGGGGAGCGGCAGGCGCTGGCGACGCGCTCCGTCGAGCTCGGGTACCGGGCGGCGATTCCGGAGGACCGGCTGGCCCGGTTGCTGCTCAACGCCCGGCCGGTCGGCGCCGAGTGGGTGGTGAACCTGCTGCGCCGAGTGGCCAGGCGGCGTCGTCTCGACGGCGATCACGAGGGTGCCGCCGCCCTGCTCGGCCGCGCGCTGCGGGAGCCTGCGGCGGGCGAGCAGCGGCAGCGGCTGCTCATCGAGCTCGCGATGACGGAGGTGGAGCGCAGCCCGGCGACGAGCGACCGGCGATTCCAGCAGGTGCTGCTGGACAGCGGCCCCGAGGTGCCGGTCGCGGCACTCGTACGGGCGGCCGACCTGCTCAACTCCAGGGGCGACGCGTCCGCCACCTATCGCGCCGTCGCGACGGCCTACGCGCGGCGAGAGGAGAGGGGAGCGGATCTCGGGTCGCTGGCGGCGATCGGCTGGCTGGCGGAGAACGACTGCACGACCGACCCGGTGCTGCCCGTGCCGTCGTTCCCGGACCCGCCTGACCGGTCGGAGGATCCTGTCCAGGCGGGCATCGCGGCCTGGATGCTGGCCGCCCGCGGCGAGCGCATGTCCCGGACGCGGGAGCTGGCCAGGACGGCCTTCCAGGTCAAGGGCGAGGAGCAGCCGTTCGGCCCGAGGATCTACGCCGCCAGGGCGCTGTTCTTCGCCGACGAGGTGGCCGAGGCGGTGGTCGGGCTGGACGAGGTCCTGGCCGACGCCCGACGCTGCGGCGCACGGGCGCCGGCCGCGCTGGCGCTGATCCAGCGCAGCCGATGCGAGATGCGGCGGGGCAACCTCGGGCAGGCGGTGTGTGACTTCGAGGCGGCACGGGCGGAGCTGCCGCTCACCTCGTGGCACCCGCGAGCGGTCCCCTACTTCGTCGCGATGGAGGCGTGCCTGCACCTCGCCGACCGGTCCGTGGAGGAAGCGGAGCGGGTGCTGGCCCAGAGGTTGCCCTCGGGGGCGGACCAGGGCGCGGCCTGGGCGATGCTGTTGTACGCGCGTGCCAAGGTGCGCATGGAACTGGCCGATCCGGAGACCGCGCTGCGGGACATCAACGAGTGCGGGCGTCTCCTGCTGGCCAGGGGGTGGACGAATCCCGCGATGCTGTCCTGGCGATCGGTGGCCGCGGTGGCGCACAACGCCTGCGGGAACACCGAGGCCGCCAGGCGACTGGCGATGGAGGCGGTGGAGCGAGCGCGGGAGTGGGGCGCCCCCAGCACGCTGGGGCTGGCGCATCTGTACGCGTCGCGCGTGCTGGGCGGTGCCGAGGCCATGGGCGAACTCGAACGCGCCGTTCGGGTCCTGCGGGACTCGGTGTCGCGCGGCTGCTACGCGAGGGCGTCGGCCGAGCTGACCGCGGTGTCGGGGGAGCGTCCCGGGGCGCCGAGCCCGCCTGGGGAGAGCACGAGGAGGGTCCCCGCACCTTCCGGTGGAGCCACCGAGAGAGCCGTCGAGGAAAGAGCGTCGACGCCGAACGAAACGAGGCATCTGCTGACCGCCCAGGAGGAACGAATCGCCGGGCTGGCCGCCGCGGGCCGCTCGAACGCCTACATCGCGAGCGTCCTGTCGGTGAGCGTCCGAACCGTGGAGCTGAGGCTGACCGGGGTCTACCGCAAGCTCGCCGTCACCAGCCGCAACGAGCTCGCCTCGCTCCTGGCCCCGATCCCGGCGCCGCGGAACGTGGGTGACTGATTCCATGCTGCTGGAACGCGCAAAGGAGCTGGCCAGGGCGGAGCAGGCGGTCCGCGCGGCCGAGGCGGGCGCCGGATCCATGATGGCGGTCATAGGTTCGCCCGGTGTCGGCAAGTCGGCCCTGCTGCGCTCCCTCGCCGACGCGGCCACCCCGCACGCGCGGGTCCTGCGCGCCAGCGGCACGCTGCTCGAACAGGACTTCACGTTCGGCATCGCCCAGCAGTTGTTGGAGCCGCTCGTGGCCGAAGTGCCGGAGGCCCACTGGGCGGCCTGTTTCCGGGGTGCGGCGAGCGTGGTGCGGGGGATGTTCCTCGGCGGGGCGTGGTCCATCGGCCCGTACCGGTCGTTCGGGCAGGAGGCGATCCTGCAGGGGCTGAACTCGCTGATCGTCAATCTGAGCAAGGACAGAACCTTGCTGATCATGGTCGACGACCTCCAGTGGGTGGACGCGCCGTCCCTGCGCTGGCTGGCGTACCTGGCCAAGCGTCTGGACGGCGCGCGAGTTCTGGTCGCCGGAGCCTTCTCGGAGGAATGCGAGGCCTCCGACCACACGCTGCTCAGGGAGATCGCCGCCTCGGCGGCTCGCACGCTGTATCCGATGCCGTTGTCAACGGAGGGCGTGCGCCAGTTGATCGGCGAGCAGTTCGGGGAGGCGTGTGATCCCGACTTCGCCCAGGCCTGTCATGAGGTGTCCGGTGGGAATCCCGCCTCACTGGCCGCGATGCTTCGCGGACTGCACACGGCCGGCTTCCAGCCCGTCTCGCCACGGGCCGGTGAGGTTCGCGCCGCGAGCCAGCCGTTCCTGCGCGACCGGCGCATGTTCTGCCTCGGCATCCAGCCCGCGATCGTCCGGGATCTCGCACGGGCGATGGTCGTGCTCGGAGACCTGGCGGAGCCAGAGCTCATCAGCGAACTCGCCGGCCTGGACAGCATCGACTACAAGTCCGCGGTGCAGACCCTGGACCGCCTCGGCCTGCTCGCCGGCGGAGAGTTCCCGCGATTCGTTCACCAGAGCGTGCGGTACGGCATCGAATCGGAGATGAGCGTCAACACGCGAGCGGTGATGCACCGCCGGGCGGCGACGCTGCTGCACAATGCCGGGCACCCCGCCGAGCACGTCGCCGACCAGCTCCTGCTGGTCACCTCCGGGTACGAGCCATGGGAGATCGACGCCCTGCGCGCGGCCGCCGGCGCCGCACTCGAACGCGGTTCCGCGAGGGAGGCGGTTCGTTACCTCCGGCACGCGCTGCTGCACTGCCCGCCCGACAGCGAGGCTCGGGGCCGGCGCCTGGTCGACCTGGCCGCCGCCGAGCGGGGGTTCGACCTCGCGTCCTCGGTCACTCACATCGCGCAGGCCGTGCCGATGCTCACCTCGGAGACGGAACGCGCGGCGGCGGCACTGTGGATCCCGCCCGCGCTCGGCGCGGTCAGCCCGTCGTTGGGCACGCTCGTCCAGGACGTGGCGTACCGGTTCCACGATCTTGGATCGGCGTACGCCCGGGGGGATCTCGGCCTGCGGCTGGAAGCCCGTACCCGCTATCTCCGCATCCAGGACGCCGCGCATCTCGGCGCGGCGGTCGACCGGCTGCGGGGGTTCGGTACGGATGTGCCGCTCTCCAGCGGTGCCGGGCGCGAGCTGCTGGCCGTGCTCGCGTACGCGGCGGCCGTCACCGGCGGCGTCACGGCCGGTGAGATCTCCTCCCTGGCCACCCGGGTCCTGGAACGAGAGCCGCAGCGCGCCGGGCACGCCTACACCGCGCTCCCGCTGCTGGTTCCGGCCCTTGTCCTCGCCGACGCGGCGGCACCGATGGCCCAGTGGCTGGACGCGGTGCGGGACCAGGCTCAGCGCCAGGAGCTCGACGGGGTCACCGCGCTGGTCAACGCGGAGCGGAGCGCGATCCTCCGCGCGTCCGGGCATCTGGCCCAGGCCAGGAGCACCGCGCTGAACGTGGTCGACAACGCCGACCCGGCCTGGCCGGAGGCGACGACGCTGTCCATCTGGACGCTCGCCATGGTCGCGCTCGAGACGCGGGACGTCGAGCTGGGTGAGCGAGTGATCCGTACGAGTCCGGAGAGCGGCGACCTCCGCGTGGTCGTCGCGCATCGCATGGTGCGGGGGATGCTGGACGCGGTGCGTGGCGATCTGGCTGCCGCGCTGGACAGGTTCCTCGACAGCGGCAAGCAGTTGTCGCGCCGCGGATGGACGAACACGGCGCTGTACCCCTGGCGTGTGTGGGCCGCGGCGATGAACCACCGGCTCGGGCGCGCGCAGGTGGCGGCCGAGCTGGCCGACGAGGAGCACGCCTTCGCGCTGGCATGGGGCGCACCCGCGGCATACGGCCGCGCGTTGCGGCTGCGTGGCACGATCACCCCAGGTGAGGAGGGCGTCGACCTCCTCCGGCAGGCCGTCGACGCGCTTCGCTGTTCGGAGGATCGGATCGAGCTGTCCCGGACGCTCACGATTCTCGGCAGAAGGCTTGCCGAAAAGGGCTCCGACGACGCGGAGTACTTCATCTCCGAGGGCAGGCGGTCCGCCCGGGAACGCGGTGTCTCATGGGGCGAGGACGATGAGGACTCGGAACTGAACGGCCCGGCGCTGCGGCTGGCCGCGCCGGAGCGCGTTGAACTGACCAAGGCCGAGGAGACGGTCGTCGCCTTCGTGCTGCAGGGCTGGACGAACCAGCAGATCGCCGATTCCCTTGGTGTGACCCGCCGCGCCGTCGAAAAAAGTCTGACGAGCACCTATCGCAAGCTCGGGGTGAACGGCCGGGCGGCGCTCGTCGAAGAGTTGAGCGCGCGCAACACGGGCGAATAAGCCACACAAAGGCCGTACGAATATATTTCAGCTGACGGCCCGGTCATAAAGGAACCGCCCCGCGGCGGCGGGCGTCGTCGTTCGCCGGCCCGGCGCGATCCGGATCGCGACACATCATTTCTGGATACCCGCCGTGCTGCCATCTATCCACGTGAAACCGTGTATCCCGATTCGTGGAACGTTCCCGGAACGGGGCGCGAACCATCTTATGAAGCACGCGGAGTTCGGTACCGAACGCGATCGGGAGGCCGCACCGCAAGCTCCGAACCAACCGCCTTGCACACCACAGTCTTTCACCGCCGGTGCCGGGCCCATGTTGACTCGCTTTCCGCTTGGTTAATATCATAGTAATAAGTGGATTCAGCCGTTACTCCAAATTTACCGGAGCATCGCCTGGTCTACCGGAGGAGAGGGATGGTCATCAGATGAGCATTGGTGCCGGAGCCGCCCTGGTCGATGAGGAAGAAGGTTTTTTCCTGGTCGGTCAACCCACTGACAGCATAGATCAATACCGTTCTTTTTTTGATCAGTCAGGGATTTGTGTGGCGAATCTCGACCACGCGACCAGGGTAATCGAGGCGAATCTCGAATTTACTCGGCAGTTCGGACGTTCCCTGGCCGACATTCGTGGGCGGGCGTTCTGTGAGCTGTTACACCCGAGCGTCCGCGACAAGATGGGGCAGCAGTTCGCCCGTCTGACGGACCAACAGCGTGCTCGTTTCGAAGAGCGCATGATCGCCGTACGGCCGGACCACACCGTGCTCGGCGGCGAGCTGACCGGGATCGCGCTTCACGACGAGGCCGGCCACGTCGAGAGCATCATGGTGCTGGTGCGGTCCGACCGGGAGCAACGCGACGACCTGCTGACCGGGCGGAAGCGGTTGCTGAGCAGCATGGAAGCGCGCGTCATCGAAGGGGTCGCGGCGGGAGTGTCGACCGTGCAGCTCGCGTCGATGCTGTACCTCAGCCGTGGCGGTGTGGAATACCACGTGACGACGCTGCTGCGGAAGCTGAAGGCCAGCAACCGCCCGGCCCTGGTCTCCAAGGCATACTCCATGGGCATCTTCCGGCTCGGCTCCTGGCCGCCCCGGGTCCTGCCGGAATTCGTGAAATAAGTCCATGCAAGCGGCCGGCGGTAACGCGGTGATCTGGCTGACCGCGTAGTCAAGCGGCCGGAGAGCAGTGTTCGGAGCAACCGGCGGTGCCGGTGTGGAGAGCCTTCGGCCCGACTGCTCCACGATGTTTATCTTGTTCTGCCGTAGCGATTCCGAAGCGATCTCGACCGGATAGTACCGGCCGGTTTCGCTGGAAAATCGCCGCCGTTCCCGATCGCGTTCCACAGAGGACCGCCATGGTAAGGGAGGTGTCATCGTGACCAGTGCAAAAATTGTACTCACCGGTGGACCGGAGCGCTTGTTCGCTTGTGGTCGCGCCCAACAGCCGGTAAATCCGCAGGAGAAGGTGAAGATTCTCCTCGGTGCGGGATATGAGCACTTCGTGCACAACGGCGAATTTCTGGTGATCGAGGGAGAGAATCTCCCGGTATTCCAATGGTCCGAACGCACCAAGATAGCCGAATAGCTTTATCCGGCCGGTTCCCGAAACGAGCGGGAGCCTATGTGCCGTGTCGTCGGAGGTTCGACTCCCGGGTGATCCGCGAGCGAATCCCAGATGGTCGTGACAGGTGGTTCCGCTGGCAGGACTCCTCATTTCGAGGAGCGTGGTTCTGGTGAGGTGTGGTCATGGTAACGGGTAAGGTCATCAGCTTCGACGAATTTCGCGGGTTCGGTTTCATCGCTCCGGACCCGGGCGGCGAAGATGTTTTCATGCATGTCAACGACTTTGATGGCGACAAGCGTCTCATCTCGATCGACACGCGGGTCGAATTCCTGGTCGAGAACGGCGGCAAGGGGCTGAAGGCATCCCGGGTCCGCATGCTCGACCGGCCCGGCGGACCGAGTCTCCCCCTGTCCCCCATGCCGAAGTCCACACCGACGCCCGCGTCGATCGCGACGGCGTCACGGGAACCGGCCACCCCCGCACCCGATCGTCAGGGCAACGACACCGGCTTCTGTGACGTGCTGTCCGCCAAGGACCTGACGCGGGAGGTCACGGAAGCCGTGCTCGCGGCCGTGCCGACGATGACGGCGGAGCAGATCCTGAGCGTTCGCAGATGCCTCGTCGACCTCGCCCGGACACACGGCTGGGTCGATGAGTAGCGTTCGCGGGCCGTCGGCCCCAGGGAGGCTCGATTCCCGCCGTGGGCGCACCGTCAGCGTCCTCGCGGTCGCGATGGTGTCCGATCGGATTACTCGTCCGCGGTCCTGAAAGGAAAGTGCATGTCCAGGCGCGCGCTGATCACCGGTATCACCGGTCAAGACGGCTCCTATCTGGCTGAGCATCTGCTGTCCCTGGGATACCAGGTCTGGGGACTGATCAGAGGGCAGGCCAATCCCCGCAAGTCCCGCATCAGCCGCCTTGTCAGCGACCTGTCGTTCGTCAACGGAGACCTGCTCGACCAGGGGAGTCTGGTCACGGCGGTGGACAAGGTGCAGCCCGACGAGGTGTACAACCTCGCCGCCATCTCCTTCGTCCCGATGTCCTGGCAGCAGGCCGAGCTGACCGCCGAGGTCAACGGCATGGGCGTGCTCCGGACACTGGAGGCGATCCGCCTGGTGTGCGGGCTGGACAAGTCCCGTAACGACAGCAGTGGTCAGATCCGCTTCTACCAGGCGTCGTCCTCGGAGATGTTCGGCAAGGTCGTGGAGAGTCCGCAACACGAGACGACGATCTTCCATCCGCGCAGCCCCTACGGGGTGGCGAAGACCTACGGCCATTTCATCACCCGGAACTATCGCGAGTCGTTCAACATGTACGGCGTCTCCGGCATCCTGTTCAACCACGAGTCGCCGCGCCGGGGCGCGGAATTCGTGACGCGAAAGATTTCCCTCGGTGTCGCCCAGATCAAACTCGGCCTGCAGGACAAGCTGTATCTGGGAAATCTCGACGCGGTCCGCGACTGGGGGTTCGCCGGCGATTACGTCCGCGCGATGCATCTCATGCTGCAGCGGGACGAACCCACCGACTACGTCGTGGGCACCGGCTGCATGCACTCGGTGCACGACGCCGTACGAATGGCCTTCGAGTACGTCGGACTGAATTGGCAGGACCACGTCGTCATCGACCCGGGGCTGGTGCGTCCCGCCGAGGTGGAGACCCTCTGCGCCGATCCGAGTCGCGCCAGGGCCGAACTCGGCTGGGAGCCGACCGTCGGTTTCGAGCAACTCATGCACATGATGGTGGAGTCCGATCTCCAGAACGCCTCGCGCGAGCGGGAGTTCGGAGACCTCATCCTCGCATCGAGCTGGTGAGCTCACCGGAGCTCTCATACGACCGTCCGGCCGTCCCTGTGTCAGGGCGTATGAGGAGAAACGATCCATGAAACACAGGTACCGGCAAACTCCAACCGTTATGTGAGGCTCAGGGATGAGTGAAGTGGAAGATGCTCGTCTGGGGGTTCTGGGGGCCGGGGTGATGGGCACCGGGATCGCCGTCGTGGCGATCGGCCACGGTATCCCGGTCGTGCTCGTCGACGTGTCGGAGGACAGGCTCGCCGACGCCCGGCGCCGTGTCGACACCCAGCTCCGGCACGCGCGGCTCATGGGCGTGGTGCCGGCGGAGGGGCCGGTGGCCGCTCTGACGACGGCCACGGAGCTTGAGGCCGTCGCCGGCGCCACCGCGGTCATCGAGGCGGTCACCGAGGACGCCGAGATCAAGGCGAAAGTGCTGGGCGAGGTGTCGAGGCTGGTCAAGACCGGCACGCCGCTGGTCTCCAACACCTCGGGCATCCCGATAGGGGAGCTGGAGAGATTCGTCGACCGCTCGGACGAGCTGGTCGGCATCCATTTCATGAACCCGGCCTACCTGATCACGATGGTGGAGGTGATCAGAGGCGACCGGACGAGCGACGAGACCATGACCGCGGTCACCGGGCTGCTGGCGCGGATGGGGCGCCGCGGGATCGTCGTCCGGGACGCCCCGGGGTTCGTCACGAGCAGGCTCCTCCACCCCATGATCAACGAGGCGGCGCGGATCGTCGCGGCCGGCGTGGCCACCGCCGAGTCGGTCGACGACCTGATGCGAGGCTGCCTCGGGCATCCCACCGGACCCCTGCGCACGGCCGACCTGATCGGACTGGACAACCTGGCCGACGCGCTGCGAATGCTGTGGGAGCGCACCGGCAACGCGAGTTTTCAGCCCTGTGAGCTGCTACTGGAAAAGGTGGCCGCAGGACATCTCGGACGCAAGTCCGGTAAGGGCTTCTACGACTACGAGAAGGTGCTCTCGTGAACACGGAATCAGAAGAGATGGTCCAGCCGACCCTCGACAGTGTCCATCGGCGGATCCGGGGGTTCCTCGAAGAGCGGATCAAGACGGACGTCGCCGTCGACAAGGATCTGTTCGCCTCCGGGCTCGTCAACTCGATGTTCGCCATGGAACTGGTCGTCTACCTGGAACAGGCGTACGGCATCGCCATCGTCGGGGAGGACCTGAAGCTCGACAACTTCCGCACCGTCGAGCAGATGACGTCCCTCGTGCTGCGGCTGCTCGACACACCGGTGGCGGACCGTGGCTGAGTGGCGCGCCGACGCGTGCGAAGGGGTCACCCAGCTGGTCGGGGACCAGGCCCCGGCCTGGGACCTCGCCGGCGTCCTCCCCACCGAGACGCTCCGGGCCCTCGGCAAGCAGGGCCTGCTGTGCGCCGAGGTGCCGGTCGAATACGGCGGCATCGGCGCGGACAGCTCGGACAACGGCGCCTTCACCGCACACGTGGGCAGCCTGTGCAGTTCCCTGCGCAGTGTGATGACGTCACAGGGAATGGCGGCATGGACGATCAGGCGGCTCGGTGACGCCCGCCAGCGGCAGGAGTACCTGCCCAGGCTGACCGGTGGGGAGCTGGCCGCCGTCGCCTTCAGCGAACGTGACGCCGGCAGCGACGTGACGGCGATGGCCACCGAGATACGCGCCGACGGCGACACGGTGGTGGTCGACGGGCGGAAGGCGTGGACCACCGTGGCCCGCTACGCCGATTCGATCGTCGTATTCGGACGGTACGGGGACGCCGGCGCCGCCGTCGTCGTGCCCGCCGACGCTCCGGGAGTCACCATACGGCCGGTGCCCAACCCGAGCGGCTGCCGGGCCGCCGGGCACGCCGACGTCAGCCTCGACGCCGTCCGGCTGCCCGCGAGCGCCGTGCTCGGCGGCGGCGGACAGCAGCTCCAGTTGCTGGTCACCACGGCGCTGGCCTACGGCCGGATATCGGTGGCCTGGGGCTGCGTCGGAATCCTGCGTGCCTGCCTTTCGGCGGCGGGCTCGCACGCGAGGACCCGCCGGCAGTTCGGCCGGCCGCTGGCGGAGCACCAACTCGTGGCCCGGCACCTCGCCGAACTCATGGCGGCCGAGCAGGCGGCGACCCGGGTCTGCGAGCACGCGAGCCGTTGCTGGGACGCGGGGTCGCCGGAGATGGTGATCGCCACGGTCCTGGCCAAGTACGTCGGCTCGACCGAGGCCGCGCGCGGCGCGGCGGCGGCCGTACAGGTGCTGGCGTCGGCGGGGGCACAGGACGGCCACGTGGTGGCACGGGCCTACCGGGACGCGAAGCTCATGGAACTCATCGAGGGCAGCACTGAGATCTGCCAGCTCATTCTCGCCCAGCACGCCGTCGCGCAGTCGCGCTGACCGAGACGAGGAGGACAGGTGCCCGACAAGACCGCGATGGTGAAATGCCTGGTGTGGGATCTGGACAACACGCTGTGGCAGGGGACCTTGCTGGAGGACGACGAGATCAGGCTGCCGGAGTCCGTCCGTGAACTCATCCGGGTGCTCGACTCCCGGGGCGTCCTGCAGTCCGTCGCGAGCAAGAACGATCATGACCATGCCTGGGCGAAGCTTGAGGAGCTGGGCATCGCGGAATACTTCGTGCTGCCCCACATCAGCTGGTCGCCCAAGTCCGGCTCGATCCGGCGCATCGCGGAGGAGCTGAACTTCGCCCACGGCGCGGTGGCGTTCGTGGACGACCAGGCCGCGGAGCGGGCCGAGGTGGCGTTCCATCTTCCCGACGTACGGTGCTACTCGGCCGATCAGGTCGCGGAGCTGGCCGGACTGCCGGAGTTCAGCCCGGAGACGGTGACCGAGGACGCCAGGTGCCGGCGGGAGATGTACCAGGCCGGTTTCCGGCGGCAGGCCGCGAAGTCCGGCTTCACCGGTCCGGACGAGAAGTTCATCCGCTCGCTCGACCTGGTGATGCGCATCGAGCACGCGACCGTGGAGCACCTCGCCCGCGTCGAGGAGCTGACCCTGCGCACCAGCCAGATGAACGCCACCGGCGTGCACTACTCACAGGAGACGCTGGTCCGGCTGCTCGACGACCCCCGGCACCACGTCCTGGTCACCTCGTTGAGCGACCGTTTCGGGCCGCACGGCGCGGTCGGGGTCATCCTGCTGGAACTGGGCACGGATGTGTGGCACCTGAAGCTGCTCGCCACGTCGTGCCGGGTGGTGTCCTTCGGCGCGGGCGCGGTGATCCTGCGCTGGCTGGTCGACCAGGCCGCGCGCGCCGGCGCGCACCTGGTGGCCGACTTCCGCCGGACCGACCGCAACCGGATGATGGAGATCGCCTACCGGTTCAGCGGGTTCGGCGGCGAGACCTGTCCGTGTCTGGAGAGGCTGCCCGTCTCCGACGTCGGCGGCCTGGAACGGCTTCACCTCGTCCCGACGCCGCAGGACCCGCCCGCCACGATGGACCTCATCGCACCGGATCTCGGGTCCTCGCCTGAGATCCGGTTCTCAGATGTCCTCAGTCCTTCGCCCGTCGCCTAGCAGGGTGGTTCCGCCGGGCCTTTCTTGCGTACCAGGGTGATGCCGTCCGCCATCGGCAGCAGTGAGATGTCCACCCGGCGGTCCTCCCGGAGGAGGGCGTTGAACCCGCGGATGGCGTCGGTGTCCGCGTCCTGTGCCGCCGGGTCGGCGACCTTGCCGAAGAACAGGGTGTTGTCCACCACGATGAGCCCGTTGTCCTTGAGCAGCGCGAGGCCGGCCTCGTAGTACTTCGGATAGTTCGGTTTGTCGGCGTCGATGAACACCAGGTCGACCGACCCCGGCCCCTCGTCGACCAGCAGTGCGGCGAGGGTGTCCGACGCGTCGCCGATCCGCAGGTCGACCCGGTCGAACACGCCGGCTCGTCTCCAGTAGGGCACTCCGAAGCGGGGCCACCGCTCGGTGATGTCGCAGGTGATGACGCGGCCTCCGGGAGCGACCGCGCGGGCCAGGCAGAGCGTGCTGTAGCCGGTGAAGGTGCCGACCTCCAGCACGGTCCGCGCGGAGGTGAGCCGGGCCAGCAGTCCCAGCAGTTGCCCCTCCTCGGCCATGACCTGCATCGCCCTGCCCGCGGGCAGGGCCGCGGTCTCCTCCCGGAGGGAGCGGAGGATCTCGTCCTCCCGCGACGACATCTCGTGAACGTAGTCTGACAACTCTGATGTGATCTGAAGCTGACCGGCCATTGCGCGAGCGTAAGGTCCCGCGCGCTGGTCATTTCCCCAGAGTCACGGACCACCTGGGCTTACGGCCCGCGCACCCGCCGGATCACAGGGCCGATGTCAGGAAGGTGACCGGCCGGGACGGTGCCGCGGTTACTAATGATTTTCAGGGAGCGCCGGGCTGAGACTGGGCCGATGTGGATGGAGCCTGTGAACTCGACGCGGCGATATGAGGCCGGATGGTGTGGCGCGCGGTGTCGGTGAAGGCGCCAAACCCCTGACCCCTCGCCCCCGTACCTTCCTGCCAGGCACGGATCCGTGTGTTCCCGCCGGCGAAGCGCACATGGCGGCGTTGTGATCGCCCGAGTTGATGAGTTCGTGCCGGTCGTCGAAAAGGGTTGAGCTGATATGGACAACGAAGCGAAACTCCGGGAATACCTCAAGCGGGCGACCGCGGATCTGCGGCGCACCCGGCAACGCGTCCACGACCTTGAAGAACAGCACCTGGAGCCGATCGCGATCGTCGGGATGACCTGCCGGTACCCGGGCGGCGTGTCCTCGCCGGAGGACCTGTGGCACCTGCTCGCAGAGGGCGGTGATCCGATATCCGAGCCGCCCGCCGACCGTGGCTGGGACCTTGACCGGCTTCGGGACGAGTACGGCGGTGCCGTCCCGCGGTCGTTGTCCGGCGGGTTCCTGCGTGACGCGGCGGACTTCGATGCCGGTTTCTTCGGCATCTCCCCCCGGGAGGCGCTGGGCATGGATCCGCAGCAGCGGCTGCTGCTCGAAGCCTCCTGGGAGGCCGTCGAGCGGGCGGGCATCGACCCGGCCGCGCTACGGGGCAGCCAGACCGGGGTGTTCGTCGGCGCGATGTCGCCGGACTACCGCGACAACCTGCCGCACGACATCGACGCCTTCGGGCTCACGGGCACGGCGAACAGCGTGCTGTCCGGCCGGCTGTCGTACACGCTCGGCCTGGTCGGCCCGGCGGTGACGGTGGACACGGCCTGCTCGTCGTCCCTGGTCGCGCTGCACTGGGCCGCCCACTCGCTGCGCATGGCCGAGTGCACCCTGGCGCTCGCGGGCGGCGTGACGGTCATGTCGACGCCCAGCACCTTCATCGAGTTCAACCGCCAGGGCGGCCTGTCGCCCGATGGGCGATGCAAGGCGTACGCCGACGGTGCCGACGGCACGGGCTGGTCGGAGGGCGTGGGCGTGCTGGTGCTGGAGCGCCTGTCGGACGCGCGGCGTAACGGGCACCAGGTGCTGGCGGTCATCCGGGGTTCGGCGGTGAACCAGGACGGGGCGTCGAACGGTCTGACCGCGCCGAACGGTCCGTCGCAGCGGCGGGTGATCCGTGAGGCCCTGGCCGGCGCGCGGCTGTCGACGGCGGACATCGACGTGGTGGAGGGGCACGGGACAGGGACGACGCTGGGCGACCCGATCGAGATCGAGGCGTTGGTCTCCACGTTCGGCGAGGACCGGGATCGGCCCTTGCTGCTGGGTTCGGTGAAGTCGAACATCGGTCACACACAGGCGGCGGCGGGCATGGCCGGTGTGATCAAGATGGTCATGGCGATGCGGCACGGGGTGCTGCCGAAGACGTTGCACGTGGATACGCCGTCGTCGCGGGTGGACTGGTCCGCGGGCGTGCTGGAGCTGCTGACCGAGCAGCGGTCCTGGCCGGAGACCGGGCGGCCGCGCCGGGCGGGGGTGTCGTCGTTCGGGGTCAGCGGCACCAACGCCCACGTGGTGCTGGAGGAGGCGCCGCGGGCCGAGGAGGACGCGCCCGCGGCGGATCGGGCGCCCTCGGACGCGGGCGTGCTGCCGGTGCCGCTGTCGGGCCGGACGGAGGAGGCGCTGCGTGCCCAGGCGGCGCGTCTTCTCGCGCACCTGGACGCTGCGCCCGAGACGGCCGTGGTCGACGTGGCGTTCTCGCTGGCCACGACGAGGTCGGCGTTCGAGCACCGGGCGGGGGTTCTCGCCGCCGATCGCGCCGAGCTGCGCGCGGGATTGACGGTGCTGGCGGACGGCGCCGCCGCCGCCGGAGTGATCAAGGGCCGCGGCAGGCAGGCCAAGCTGGCGGTGTTGTTCACCGGTCAGGGCAGTCAGCGGGCCGGGATGGGCCGGGAGCTGTACGACCGTTTCCCGGTGTTCGCGGCGGCGTTGGACGAGGTGCTCGCGGAGCTGGACCCGATGCTGGAGGGGTCGCTGCGGGAGGTGTTGTTCGCCGAGCCGGGGTCGGCCGGGGCGGAGGCGCTGGATCGGACGGGGTGGGCGCAGCCGGCGTTGTTCGCGGTGGAGACGGCGTTGTTCCGGTTGGTGTCCTCGTGGGGGGTGCGGCCGGAGGTGCTGGCCGGGCACTCGATCGGGGAGATCACCGCGGCCCATGTCGCCGGGGTGTTGTCCCTGAGTGACGCGTGTGCGCTGGTGGCGGGCCGGGCGCGGTTGATGCAGGCGTTGCCGTCCGGTGGGGCGATGGTGTCGGTGCAGGCCTCGGAGGAGGACATCGAGCCGTTGCTGGCCGGGCACGAAGGCGAGGTGTCGGTCGCGGCGGTGAACGGCCCGGCCTCGGTGGTGCTTTCCGGGGTGGAGGGGCCGGTTCTCGATGTCGCCGCCGTCCTGGAGGAGCGGGGGGTCAGGACGCGGCGGTTGCGGGTGTCGCACGCGTTCCATTCGCCGTTGATGGAGCCGATGCTGGAGGACTTCCGGGCCCTGGCCCGGACGCTGACCTACGGCCCGCCGCGGATTCCGGTGGTGTCGAACGTGACCGGGGAGACGGCCACGGTCGAGCAGTTGTGCTCGCCGGACTACTGGGTGGAGCAGGTGCGCGGCGCGGTCCGCTTCGCCGACGGGGTGCGCACCCTGCGCGCCCAGGGCGTGCGGGCGTATCTGGAGCTGGGCCCGGACGGGGTTTTGACCGCGATGGCGGCCGACACCCTGGCCGCCGAAGCGAACCCGCGCGACACCGGCTCGACGCCGGATTCGCGGCTACGCGCCCAGAACTCCGGGTGGGAGCCGGACGAGGTGCTGGTGCCGGCGCTGCGCGGGGACCGGGACGAGCAGCGCGCGGTGATGTCGGCGCTGGCCGCCCTGCACGGGCGCGGGGTGCCGGTGGACTGGCACGCGGTTTTCCCCGGCGCCCGCCGGGTGGAGTTGCCCGCCTACGCCTTCCAGCGCGAGCGGTTCTGGCCGGACGGCGCGGGATCGCGGGTGAAAGACCTGACGGCGGCGGGCCTGACGGCTGCCCGGCACCCGCTGCTGGGCGCCGCCGTGGGGTTGGCCGACTCCGATGAGGCGCTGCTGATCGGGAGGTTGTCACCGAGGTCGCACCCGTGGCTGGCCGATCACCGGGTGGGCGGGATGGTGGTGTTCCCCGGCACCGGGTTCGTCGAGCTGGCCGTGCGGGCGGGTGATCAGGTCGGCTGTGGCGTGCTGGAGGAACTGACCCTGACCGCGCCGCTGGTGCTGGGCGAGGACGACGCCGTCACGGTGCAGGTGCGGGTGGGACCTGCGGACGGGGTCGGCCGCCGGGAGCTGAGCGTTCACACCCGGCCGGTGGAGGCCGAAGATCACGATGAGTGGGTACGGCACGCCGGCGGTGTGCTGGCGAGCAGTGATCACACCGCTGGGCTGAGCGATGTGGCCGGTACGCGTTTCGACGCGACGGTGTTCGATACGACGGTGTGGCCGCCGCGGGGCGCGTCGCTGGTCGAGCTGGACGGGTTGTACGACCGGCTGGCCCAGGACGGGCTGGGCTACGGACCGGTGTTCCAGGGATTGCGGGCGGCGTGGCGGGGTGCGGACGGTGAGGTGTTCGCGGAGGTCGCCTTGCCCGGACAGGTGGCTGACGCGGGGTTGTTCGGGGTGCATCCGGCGTTGCTGGACGCGGCGTTGCACGCGGTGAGCTTCGCCGGACTGGAGGATGCCGGGGGCGGCCGGTTGCCGTTCTCCTGGGAAGAGGTGTGTCTGCACGCCGGTGGCGCGTCGGTGCTGCGGGTGCGGCTGGCCAGGACCGGTGGCGACGCGGTCTCGGTGATCGCGGTGGACGGTGCGGGGGAGCCGGTGCTGTCGGCGCGCTCGCTGGCGCTGCGTCCGTTCTCGGCCGATGACCTGCCGGCCGCCGGCGGCCGGGGGCTCGGGCGGGACGCGCTGTTCCGCGTGGAGTGGACGGCGCTGCCGGACCGGGCCGTGGCCGGTGAGGTGCCGGTGGCGGCGCTGGGTTCGGAAGCGGCGGATGTCGTCGCCGCGTGGCGGCCGGGTGGGGATCCGGTTCCGGTTCATGTGGACCTGCCGTCGCTGGTGGAGGCGGGACCGGTACCCGGGGTGGTACTGACGCGGGTGGTCGCGGGCCCGGCCGGGGAGATGACGGAGTCGGTTCACGAGTCGGCCGCTCGGGTGCTGGGCCTGCTGCAGGCATGGCTGGCCGATGACCGGTTCGCCGATTCGCGTCTGGTGCTGGTGACCAGGGGCGCGGTGGCGGCGGGTGACGGCGAGGTGGTGGCTGATCTCGCGGCGGCGGCGGTGTGGGGCCTGGTGCGCAGCGCGCAGTCGGAGAATCCGGGCCGGTTCGTGCTGGTGGATGTGGATGAGGAATCGGTGTTGCCGGGGGTGTTGGCCTCGGGTGAGCCGCAGGTGGCGGTGCGCGGGGGGGAGATGCGGGTGCCGCGCCTGGCGCGGGTGGCGTCCGGTCCCGGTCCGGGTGAGGATCGTGCCTGGGATCCGGAGGGGACGGTGTTGATCACTGGTGGGACGGGTGGTCTGGGGGCGTTGTTCGCGCGGCATGTGGTGGCCGAGCGGGGTGTGCGGCGTCTGTTGCTGGCCGGTCGGCGGGGTCTGGATGCTCCGGGTGCGGTGGAGTTGCGGGCGGAGTTGGTCGCGCACGGGGTCGAGGTGGAGGTCGTGGCGTGTGATGTGGCCGACCGTGACCAGGTGGCGGCGCTGCTGGCGCAGGTGGATGCCGATCATCCGTTGACCGCGGTGATCCATACCGCGGGTGTGCTGGACGACGGGACGATTCCGTCGCTGACGGCTGAGCGGCTGGACGCGGTGTTGCGGCCGAAGGCGGACGCGGCCTGGTATCTGCACGAGCTGACCCTGGATATGGATCTCGCGGCGTTCGTGGTGTTCTCGTCGGTGGCGGGGACGATCGGGGCTTCCGGGCAGGGTAACTACGCGGCGGCGAACGCGTTCCTGGACGCGCTGGCGGAGTTTCGGCGGGCCGAGGGGCTGGCGGCGCTGTCGCTGGCGTGGGGTCCGTGGGCGCAGGAGGCCGGGATGACCGGCGGGCTGGATGAGGCCGATCTGCGGCGGATGGCGCGGGCCGGGATGCCGGCGCTCGCCCCGGAGCAGGGGGTCGCGCTGTTCGACGCGGCCGTCGGCTCGGGTGAGCCGGTCGTGGCCCCGGTCCGGCTCGACCTGGCGGCGCTGCGGGCGCATGGCGAGGTGCCGCATCTGCTGCGCGGGCTGGTGCGGGACCCGCGCAGGTCGGCGGCGTCGATGACCGCGGCCGGTGACGGCACCCTGGTCCGGCGGCTGGCCGGCCTGGAGCGCGCCGATCGTGTCCGGGTCTTGGCGGACCTGGTGCGGGCCGAGGTGGCGCTGGTGCTGGGGCACGCCTCACCGAAGACCGTGGACGTCCGGCGGGAGTTCCGCGAGCTGGGTTTCGACAGCCTCACCGCGGTGGAGTTGCGCAACCGGCTGAACGCGGTGACGGGGTTGCGCCTGCCGGCCACGCTGGTGTTCGACCACCCCACGCCCGCCGTTCTGGCGGAGTTCCTGCTGGACGAGGTGCTGGGCGAACAGGACGTGGCCGTTCCGGCCACGGTCGCGCCGGTCGCCGACGACCCGATCGCGATCGTCGGGATGAGCTGCCGCTACCCGGGGGGCGTCACCTCACCGGAGGACCTGTGGCGGCTGGTGGCCGAGGGCCGGGACGCGATCACGGGATTTCCGGTCAATCGCGGCTGGGACCTGGACGCGCTCTACCATCCGGACGCCGACCACGCGGGCAGCTCGTACACCAGACAGGGCGGTTTCCTGCACGACGCGGCGGAGTTCGACGCGGACTTCTTCGGGATGAGCCCGCGGGAGGCCCTGGCGACGGACACCCAGCAGCGACTCCTGCTGGAGACCTCGTGGGAAGCCGTCGAGCGGACCGGAATCGATCCGGTCACGCTCCGGGGCAGCCGGACGGGCGTGTTCGCCGGGGTGATGTACACCGACTACAGCGGGATGCTGGGCGCGGGCGAGTTCGAGGGCTACCGGGGCACCGGGACCGCCGCGAGCGTCGTCTCCGGCCGGGTGTCCTACACGCTGGGCCTGGAGGGCCCGGCCGTGACGGTCGACACGGCCTGCTCGTCCTCGCTGGTCGCGGTGCATCTGGCGGCGCAGGCGCTGCTCTCGGGTGAGTGCACGCTCGCGCTGGCCGGGGGGGTGACCGTGATGGCCACCCCCGGACCGTTCGTGGAGTTCTCCCGGCAGCGGGGGCTGTCCGCGGACGGGCGGTGCAAGTCGTTCGCGGACGGCGCGGACGGCGTCAGCTGGGCCGAGGGCGTCGGGGTGCTGGTGCTGGAGCGCCTGTCGGACGCCCGGCGCAACGGTCACCACGTGCTGGCGGTGCTGCGAGGCTCGGCGATCAACCAGGACGGCGCGTCCAACGGGCTGACCGCGCCGAACGGCCCCTCCCAGCGGAGGGTGATCCGCCAGGCCCTGGCCGGAGCGCGGCTGTCCCCGGCCGACGTGGACGTGGTGGAGGGGCACGGGACCGGGACCACCCTGGGTGATCCGATCGAGGCGCAGGCGCTGCTGGCCACCTACGGTCAGGACCGGCCCGGGGACCGCCCGCTGCTCCTCGGGTCGATCAAGTCGAACATCGGCCACACCCAGGCGGCCGCGGGTGTCGCGGGCGTGATCAAGATGATCATGGGCATGCGGCACGGCATCGTGCCCAGGACGTTGCACGTCGACGCGCCGTCCTCGCACGTGGACTGGACCGCGGGCGCAGTGGAGCTGCTGACCGAGGCGCGAGAGTGGCCGGAGACGGACCACCCGCGCCGGGCCGCGGTGTCGTCGTTCGGCTTCAGCGGCACCAACGCTCATCTCATCATCGAGCAGGACACCGCCGAGCGGGCTCCGTCGGCCGAGGGGGCGGCACCCTCGGCCGTCGAGCCGCCGATGGCGGGCCTGCCGGTGCCGCTGCCGGTCTCGGGCAGGACGGAGCAGGCGGTGCGGGAGCAGGCCGCGCGGCTGCTGTCCCATCTGGAAGGCCGTCCCGAGGTGCCGCTGGCCGACGTGGCGTTCTCGCTGGCGACCACCCGTTCCCCCTTCGAGCACCGGGCCGCCGTGCTGGCCGAGGACCATGCCGGAGCGCTGGCCGGGTTGCGCGCGCTGGCCGGCGGCCGGGCCGCGCCGGGAGTCGCACGCGGCCAGGCCGAGTACGACCAGAAGCCGGCGTTCCTGTTCACCGGCCAGGGTGCTCAGCGAGTGGGCATGGGCCTGGAGACCTACGAGCGGTTCCCGGTGTTCGCCGAGGCCCTTGAAGGCGTGCTCGCGGCGCTGGCCCCCCGGATGGCTCCCTACCTGGACCGTCCGCTGCGGGAGGCACTGTTCTTCGACGCCGAGCTGCTCGACCGCACGGCGTACACGCAGCCTGCGCTGTTCGCCCTGGAGGTCGCGCTGTACCGGCTGGTGGAGTCGTGGGGCGTGCGCCCGGCCGCGCTGGCGGGGCACTCGATCGGGGAGCTCGCCGCGGCGCACGTCGCCGGGGTGCTGACGCTGGAGGACGCCTGCGCGCTGGTGGCCGCGCGGGGCCGGTTGATGCAGGCGCTCCCGGCCGGCGGCGCGATGGTGGCGATCCAGGCCGGCGAGGAGGAGATCCGCCAGTCGCTGGCCGGGCGCGAGGGCGAGGTGTCCGTCGCGGCGGTCAACGGCCCGGCATCGGTGGTGATCGCCGGGGCCGAGGCCGCGGTGCTGGAGGTCGCCGCCGGGTGGGCCGCCAGGGAGCGCGGGACCAAGCGGCTGCGGGTGTCGCACGCGTTCCACTCTCCGCTGATGGAGCCGATGCTCGCGGAGTTCCGGGCGGTCGCCGAGACGGTGTCGTACGCGCCCCCGCGAATCCCGGTGATCTCCAACGTGACCGGCGGGTTCGCCACGGACGAACTGTGCTCAGCGGCCTACTGGGTGCGGCACGTGCGGGAGACGGTCCGGTTCCGCGACGGCGTGCGGGAGCTGCACCGGGCGGGCGTGACCGCGTTCCTGGAGATCGGGCCGGACGGCGTGCTGACCGCGATGGCCCAGGACGCCCTTCCTGTGGAGGCGGACGCGCTGCTGCTGCCCGTGCTGCGCGGCGACCGCGACGAGAGCACCGCCCTCATGACCGCGCTGGCCGAGCTGCATGTGAACGGCGTGCGCGTCGACTGGCCGGCCCTGCTCCGCAGGGCCCGCCGGGTGGACCTGCCGACGTACGCGTTCCAGCATGAGTCGTTCTGGCCGGAGCCGCCGCCGGCGGTGAACGAAGCGGCCGCCGATCCGGCGGACGCGCGGCTCTGGGACGCGGTCGGGCGTGGCGACGCCGGGGACGTGGCCGCGATCCTCGGCCTGCGCGACGAGCACTCCTCCTCACTGGACACCCTGCTCCCGGCCCTGTCGTCGTGGCGGCGGAGCCGGAGCGAGGCGTCGACGCTCGACTCCTGGCGCTACCGGGTGGAGTGGAAGCCCCGGCGTACGCCCCCTCTCGCCGTGCTGGAGGGCACCTGGCTGGTGGTGACCGCCGGCGGGATCGCGGACGGCGACGTGGTCGCCGCGCTGGACGGTCACGGGGCGCGAGTGGAGCGGCTCGTGCTGGACGGGACGGACACCGACCCTGCGTCGCTCGCGGCCCGGCTCCGGGAGACGGGCGAGATCTCCGGGGTGCTGTCGACGCTCGCGCTGGCGGAGGCGCCCGCCGCGGACGGCGAGGCGGTGTCGAGCGGTCTCGTGCGCACGGTCGCGCTCCTGAGGGCGCTCGGCGACGCGGAGATCGGCGCGCCGCTGTGGTGCGTCACCCGGGGCGCCGTGTCCGCGGCTCCCGGCGATCGAGTGACCTGCCCGGTCCAGGCGCAGGTATGGGGTATGGGCCGGGTCGCGGCCCTGGAGCATCCGGAACGGTGGGGCGGCCTGGTCGACCTGCCCGAGGTCGTCGACGGGCGTGCCGCCCAGGGGCTGGCGAGCGTGCTGGCGGGCCTGGACGGCGAGGACCAGGTGGCGGTGCGGGCGTCGGGCGTGTTCGGCCGGCGGCTGCGGCGTCATCCGGCCGCGCCCGATCCGGCCGGCTCCTCCGGCGGCACCGCGCCGGGTTCCGGCGGGACGGTGCTGATCACCGGTGGGACCGGCGCCCTGGGCGCGGCCACCGCGCGGTGGCTGGTACGCGGCGGCGTCACGCACCTGGTGCTGACCAGCCGGCGCGGCGTGGACGCCCCCGGGGCGCCGGAGCTGCGCGACGAACTGCTCGCGCTGGGGGCCGAGGTGAGCGTGGTCGCCTGTGACGTGGCCGATCGCGACGCGCTGGCCGCCGTGCTGGCCACCATCCCGGCCGAGCACCCGCTCACCGGGGTGGTCCACGCGGCCGGGGTGGGTCAGGTCGCCGCGCCGCTCGGGCAGGCGGATGCCGCCGGACTCGCCGAGGTGATGACGGCGAAGGCGGCCGGCGCCGCCAACCTGGACGGCCTGCTCGGAGATCGTGAGCTCGACTTCTTCGTACTGTTCTCCTCGATCGCCGGGGTGTGGGGCAGCGCGGGGCAGGGCGGCTACGCGGCGGCCAACGCCTATCTCGACGCGCTGGCCGAGCACCGGCGTGCGCGGGGTCTCGCCACGACGTCGGTGGCCTGGGGCGCGTGGGCCGAAGCCGGCATGGCCACGACCGAGGGCATGACCGACTACCTGCTCAGGCGCGGGCTGGCCGCGCTGCCGCCCGACCTCGCGATCGGCGAGCTGAGCCGGGCCGTCGGCGGCCGGGACGCGGTGGTGACGGTCGCCGACGTCGACTGGGACCGGTTCCATCCGATCTTCACCTCGACCCGGCCCAGCCACCTGTTCGGCGAGCTCGCGGAGGTCAGGGCACAGCACGAGACCGAGGACGGGGCCGGCGCCTCCGGCGCCCCCGAATTCGTCGCGCGGCTGCGGCACCTGACGGAGAAGGAGCAGCGGCGCGGGCTGCTGGATCTGGTGCGCACCGAGGTGGCGGCCGTGCTGCGGCACGCCTCGGCCGAGGTGGTCTCCGAGCGGCGCGCCTTCCGCGAGCTGGGGTTCGACTCGCTGACCGCGGTGGAGCTGAGAAAACGGCTGGTCGCGGTGACCGGCCTGGCGTTGCCGAGCACTCTGGTGTTCGATCACCCGAACCCGGCAGCGCTGGTGGAGTTCCTGCGCTCACAGATCGCGGGCCCGGCGGGCACGGCGGACGCCGACGCCGCCGGAGCCCCGGTCGCCGCCCACACCGACGAACCGATCGCGATCATCGGGATGGCCTGCCGGTTCCCCGGCGGCGTCGGCTCTCCGGAACAGCTGTGGGAACTGGTGACCGACGGGGGCGACGCGATCTCCGGATTCCCCGCCGACCGGGGCTGGGACGCGGAAGGGCTCTACGACCCCGACCCGGACCACTCCGGCACGACGTACTCGGTCGAAGGGGGGTTCCTGCACGACGCCGGCGACTTCGACCCCGGGTTCTTCGGGATCTCACCGCGCGAGGCGCTGACCATGGACCCGCAGCAGCGGCTGCTGCTGGAGACCGCGTGGGAGGCCGTCGAGCGGGCCGGGATCGATCCCCTCGCGCTGCGCGGCCACCCGACCGGCACGTTCATCGGCTCCAGCTACCAGGAGTACGGCTCGGACGCCGCCGACGCCGAGGGGCACCAGGTCACCGGCACCATCCCGAGCGTGCTGTCCGGCCGGGTGTCGTACGTACTCGGCCTGGAAGGGCCCGCGGTCACGGTCGACACGGCGTGCTCGTCGTCGCTGGTGGCGCTGCACCTGGCCTGTCAGTCACTGCGCAACGGCGAGAGCTCGCTCGCCCTGGCGGGCGGCGTGACGGTGATGACCACCCCGGCCGCCTTCGTGGCGTTCAGCCGCCAGCGGGCCCTGGCCGCCGACGGCCGGTGCAAGGCGTTCTCCGACGCGGCCGACGGGATGAGCCTGGCGGAAGGGGTCGGCCTGCTCCTGGTGGAGCGGCTGTCCGACGCGCGGCGCAACGGCCACCCGATCCTGGCGGTGGTGCGCGGTTCGGCGGTGAACCAGGACGGCGCGTCCAACGGGCTGACCGCGCCCAACGGTCCCTCCCAGCAGCGGGTGATCCGGAAAGCCCTGGCAGGCGCGCGGCTGTCCCCGGCCGAGGTCGACGCGATCGACGCGCACGGCACGGGTACCGGCCTGGGCGACCCCATCGAGGTCCAAGCGCTCCTCGCCACGTACGGGCAGGACAGGGAGCGGCCGCTCCTGCTCGGGTCGGTCAAGTCGAACATCGGCCACACCCAGTCCGCGGCGGGCGTGGCCAGCGTGATCAAGATGGTCATGGCGATGCGGAACGGGGTGCTGCCCAAGACGTTGCACGTGGGCACGCCGTCGACCCACGTGGACTGGGCGGCGGGTGCGGTCGAGCCGCTGACCGAGGCCACGCCGTGGCCGGAGACCGGACGGCCGCGCCGGGCCGCCGTGTCCTCCTTCGGGATCAGTGGCACGAACGCCCACGCGATCCTCGAACAGGCGCCGGACGCGGAGGAGCCCGCCGCCCCCGGCGCCCATCCGGATTCCAGTGCCGGCGCGGTGCCGTGGGTGGTCTCGGGCAGGACGGCGGAGGCGCTGCGCGCACAGGCGCGGCGGCTGGCCGCGCACGTGGCCGACCTCGACGAGCCCGATCCGGCCGCGGTGGGCTTCTCGCTGGTGACGTCGAGGTCGGCGTTCGAGCACCGCGCGGTCGTGGTGGGCGGTGACCGCGAGTCGCTCTCCGCCGCGATGGGCGCGGTGGCCGCGGGCGAGCCCGCGCCGGGTGTGATCCAGGGCGTGGCGGACGCCGAGGGCAAGACGGTCTTCGTGTTCCCCGGCCAGGGCGCGCAGTGGGCCGGTATGGGCGCCCGGTTGCTCGAACAGTCCCCGGTGTTCGCCGAACGTGTCGCCGAGTGCGCCCTCGCCCTGAGCCGGTATGTCGACTGGTCGCTGATCGACGTGCTGCGCCAGGTGGAGGGCGCGCCGCCGCTGGACCGGGTGGACGTCGTGCAGCCGGTGTCGTTCGCGGTGATGGTCTCGCTGGCGGCGATGTGGCGTGCTCACGGGGTGGAGCCCGACGCGGTGATCGGGCACTCCCAGGGGGAGATCGCCGCCGCCTGTGTGGCGGGCGCGCTGTCCCTGGAGGACGCCACGCGGGTGGTGGCGGTGCGCAGCCAGGCCATCGGACGGCGGCTGGCCGGCGCCGGAGGGATGATGTCGGTCTCGCTTCCGGTGCCGGACATCGAGGAGAGGCTGCGCCCCTGGGGCGAGCGGATCTCCATCGCGGCGGTCAACGGGCCGCGTTCGGTCGTGGTGTGCGGCGATCCCGACGCGCTCGACGAGCTGTCGCGGCGGTTGACCGAGGAGGGCGTGCGGGCTCGGCGGGTCGCGGTCGACTACGCGTCGCACTCGGTCCATGTCGAGCGGCTCCGGGAGGAACTGCCACAGGCCCTGTCGGGGATCCGGCCGGAGCGGGCCGAGGTGCCGTTCCTGTCCACGGTGACCGGGGAGTGGCTGGACGGCACGGAGCTGGACGCGGACTACTGGTACCGCAACCTGCGGCGGGCCGTCCGGTTCGAACCCGCTGTGCGATGCCTGCTGGCCGCCGGGCACCGGGCGTTCATCGAGGTCAGCCCGCACCCGGTGCTGAGCGGCGCGATTCAGGAAACAGCCGAGGAGGCAGCCGGGACCGCGGCGGGCACGGTGGTCGCCGGGACTCTGCGCCGCGACCAGGGCGGCGCGGAGCGCTTCCTGACCTCCCTGGCGGAGGTGTTCGTGCGCGGCGTGCCGGTCGACTGGCGGGCGGCCTTCGACGGCACGGGCGCCCGCCGGGTGGAGCTGCCGACGTACGCCTTCCAGCGGGAGCGGTTCTGGATACGGCGCGCCGAGGCGCGGACGACCGGCACGGCGGACCCGGCGGACGAGCGGTTCTGGGCGGCGGTGGAGCGGGAGGACCTCGACTCGCTGGCCTCGGGACTGGACGTGGGCACGGGGACACTGGCCGCGGTGGTACCCGCGCTGTCCTCTTGGCGCCGCAGGCAACGGGCCAGGTCCACCGTGGACTCCTGGCGCTACCGCGTCGCGTGGCGGCCGGTGACCGGCCTCGCCCCCGCCGCCCTGCCGGGCACGTGGCTGCTCGTCACCACGGAGGGTCTCGCGGGCGCCGACGTCGCCGACGTCGCCGACACGCTGACCGCGCACGGCGCGCGGGTCCGCAGGGTCGTGCTCGACGAGTCGTGCACGGACCGCGTCGTGCTGGCACGAGTGCTGACCGGCGTGCCGGGCGAGGAGGAGCACGTCTCCGGCGTGGTGTCCCTGCTGGCCCTGGCCGAACAGCCCACCGATCGATACCCGGAGCTGGCCACCGGTCTGGCGTTGACCGTCGCGCTCGTGCAGGCCCTGGGCGACGCGGACATCGACGCGCCGCTGTGGTGCCTCACCCGTGGTGCGGTCTCCACCGGCCGGTCGGATCCGGTGACCAACCCCGTCCAGGCTCAGGTCCACGGCGTGGGCTGGACGGCCGCGCTGGAGCACCCGCGACGGTGGGGCGGCCTGGTCGACCTGCCCGGGACGCTCGACCAGCGCGCGGCGCGGCGGCTGGCGAGCGTCCTCGCGGGCGGCGGCGGCGAGGACCAGCTCGCGATCCGGCCCTCCGGCCTGTTCGCCCGACGGGTGGTGCCGGCGCCGGTATCGGCGGCGGATCGGGAGCCGGCGCGCGGCTGGGCGCTGCGCGGGACCACCCTGGTGACCGGCGGTACCGGAACGCTCGCCCCGCACCTGGCCCGCCGGCTCGCGGCCGAGGGGGCCGAGCACGTGGTGCTGACCAGCCGCCGTGGCATGGACGCCCCCGGCGCGGCCGAGCTGCTGGCCGAGCTGGCCGAACTCGGTACGACCGCCACGGCGGTGGCGTGTGACGTGTCCGACCGCGACTCCGTCGCCGGTCTGCTCGCGCGGCTGCGGGCGGAGGGCCACGTCGTCCGTACGGTGGTGCACACCGCCGCCTCCATCGAGCTGCACACCCTGCAGGACACCACCATGGAGGCGTTCGCCGAGGTGGTGCGGGCCAAGGTCGTCGGCGCTTGGCACCTGGACGAGCTGCTGGACGCGGACGAGCTCGACGCCTTCGTGCTGTTCTCCTCGACGGCGGGGATGTGGGGCAGCGGGCGGCACGCGGCGTACGTGGCGGGCAACGCCTTCCTCGGCGCGCTGGCGGAGAACCGGCGTGCCCGGGGGCTGCCGGCCACGTCGATCTCCTGGGGCATCTGGTCGGACGACCGCGATCTCGGGCGGGTCGATCCCGAGCAGATCCGGCGCAGCGGGCTCGTGTTCATGGAGCCGGACCTGGCGCTCGAAGGGTTCCGGCAGGCGCTGGCCGGCGAGGAGACCGTGCTGGCCATCGCCGACATCGACTGGGAGCGGTACCTCCCGGTCTTCACCTCGGCGCGGCCGAGCCGGCTGTTCAGCGAGGTGCCCGCGGTACGCCGGCTGGCCGAAACCGCCGAGCGGCCGGCCGTCGCCGCGAGCGACGGGGAATTCGTCACCCGGCTGCGCGGGCTGCCGGCGTCCGAGCGGGACCGCCGGCTGCTGGAGCTGGTGCGTACCCAGGCGGCGACCGTGCTGGGGCACGCCTCGGCCGACGCCGTCGCCGAGCGGCAGGCGTTCCGCGACATGGGCTTCGACTCGGTGACCGCGGTCGATCTGCGCAACCGGCTGGCCGGTGCGACGGGCCTGGCGCTGCCCAGCACGCTGGTGTTCGACCACCCGAACCTGGAGGCGCTGGCGGAGTTCCTGCGCGCCGAGATCGCCGGAACGCAGGCCGGGCCGGCGGCCGTGGCAGGCCCGGCGCGGGCCGCCTCGGACGAGCCGATCGCGATCATCGGGATGGCCTGCCGCTACCCGGGCGGGGTCCGCTCACCGGAGCGGCTGTGGCAGCTCGTGGTCGACGGGGTCGACGCGATCTCCGGGTTCCCCGCCGACCGCGGCTGGGACGCGGAGGGGCTCTACGACCCCGACCCGGGCCGGTCCGGCAAGACGTACTCCACGTGGGGCGGCTTCCTCCACGACGCGGCGGAGTTCGACGCCGACTTCTTCGGGATCTCGCCCCGGGAGGCGCTGGCGATGGATCCGCAGCAGCGGCTGTTGCTGGAGACGGCCTGGGAGGCCGTTGAGCGGGCCGGGATCGCCCCCTCGTCGCTGCGCGGCAGCCTGACCGGCACCTTCATCGGGTCCAGCTATCAGGACTACGGCTTGGCGATGGCCGGGGGGAGAGAGGGCCTGGAAGGCCATCTGATCACCGGCACCATCTCAAGCGTGCTGTCCGGCCGGGTGTCGTACCTGTTCGGGCTGGAGGGCCCGGCCGTCACGCTGGACACGGCGTGCTCGTCGTCACTGGTGGCGCTGCACCTGGCCTGTCAGTCGCTGCGCGACGGTGAGAGCTCGCTGGCGCTGGCCGGTGGGGTGACCGTGATGTCCACCCCCGATGCCTTCATCGGGTTCAGCCGGCAGCGGGCCATGGCCCCCGACGGCCGGTGCAAGGCGTACTCCGATTCGGCGGACGGGATGAGCCTGGCCGAGGGGGTCGGGCTGCTGCTGGTGGAGCGGCTGTCCGACGCCGAGCGCAACGGGCACCCGATCCTCGCGGTCATCCGCGGGTCGGCGATCAACCAGGACGGCGCGTCCAATGGGCTGACCGCGCCGAACGGCCCGTCGCAGCAGCGGGTGATCAGGCAGGCGCTGGCCAGCGCCGGGCTCTCGGCGGTGGACGTCGACGCCGTGGAGGGCCACGGGACCGGTACGGCGCTGGGCGACCCGATCGAGGTACAGGCGCTGCTCGCGACCTACGGACAGGACCGGGACCCGGACCGCCCGCTGCTGCTGGGGTCGGTCAAGTCCAACATCGGGCACTCCCAGATGGCCTCCGGCGTCGCCGGCGTGATCAAGATGGTCATGGCGATGCGGCACGGCCTGCTGCCCAGGACCCTGTACGCGGACACCCCGTCGTCGCACGTGGACTGGACCGCGGGCGCCATCGAACTGCTCAGCGAGCCGAGGGAATGGGTACGCGCCGGGCATCCGCGCCGGGCCGCGGTGTCGTCGTTCGGCCTCAGCGGCACCAACGCCCACATGGTGCTGGAGGAGGCGCCGCCCGTCCCCGCACGTGCGGCGACGGCCGAGCCCGTCGTCGTTCCCGTGCTGGTGTCGGGCAAGAACGAGCAGGCCCTGCGCCACCAGGCGGGGCGGCTGCTGTCCCTGCTGGAGGAGTCGCCCGGTCTCCACCCCACAGACGTCGCCTTCTCCCTGGCGACCTCGCGGTCGCACCTCGACCAGCGCGCGGCACTGGTCGGGCGGGAGCGCCAGGAGATCGTCGACGGGTTGCGGGCGCTGGCCGAGGAGCCGCTGGACGGCGCCGCCGTTCCGGGGGGCGTCACGCGCGGCACCGCCGTCCGCGGTTCGCTGGCCTTCATGTTCACCGGCCAGGGCGGCCAGCGCGCGGAAATGGGCCGCGAGCTGTACGGTCGCTTCCCGGCGTTCGCGGACGCGCTCGACGAGGTGCTGTCCCACCTGGACGCGGACCTGGACCGCCCGCTGCGCGAGGTGCTGTTCGCCCCCGCGGGTACGGCGGAGGCCGCCCTGCTGGATGAGACCGGCTACACCCAGCCGGCGTTGTTCGCCTTCGAGGTGGCCCTGTTCCGGCTGCTCGAATCGTGGGGCATCAGGCCCGACCACCTCACGGGCCACTCGGTCGGGGAGATCGCCGCGGCGCACGTCGCCGGTGTGCTGTCGCTGCCGGACGCGTGCACCCTGGTGGCGGCCCGCGCCCGCCTGATGCAGGCGCTGCCCGCCGGTGGGGCGATGGCCGCCCTTGAGGCCCGCGAGGAGGAGGTGCTCCCGCTGCTGGCCGGGCGCGAGGACCAGGTGTCGATCGCGGCGGTCAACGGCCCGGCCTCGCTGGTCGTCGCCGGCGAGGAGGACGCCGTCCTGGAGATCGCGGCGCGGCTCGCCGCCGGGGGGCGCAGGACCAGGCGGCTCCAGGTCTCCCACGCGTTCCACTCACCGCTGATGGACGCCGTGCTCGACGACTTCGGCCGGGTCGCGCGCGGTCTGTCGTACGCGCCTCCGGAGATCCCGGTCATGTCGAACGTGACCGGCGAGCCGGCGACCGCGGAGCAGCTCTGCTCGCCTGACTACTGGGTGGAGCACATCCGGCGACCGGTTCGCTTCGGCGACGGCGTGCGCCGGCTGGCGGAGCAGGGCGTCGTCACGTTCCTCGAACTCGGCCCCGACGCCGTGCTCACGGCCATCGCCGCCGACTGTCTCGCCGACCACCCAGGCGCCCGGACGGTCCCCGTGGCGCGCCGGGACCGAGACGAGGAGCAGGCCCTCACGGCCGCGGTGGCCCGGCTGCATCTCCGGGGCGTCGCCGTGGACTGGAGAGGGTTCTTCGCCGGCACCGGCGCCGAGACGGTCGACCTGCCGACCTACACCTTCCAGCGCCGGAGGTTCTGGCCGGACGCCGGGGCGGCCGCCGCACCCGCGTCCTCCGGTGCGGCGGACACGGACTTCTGGGACGCGGTGGAACGCGGTGACGTGGCGGCGCTGTCAGCGGGGCTGGCGGTCGGCGGCGACGCGCTGGAGGCTCTGCTCCCGGCGCTGTCCTCGTGGCGCCGCGACCGGCGGGAGCGCTCCGCCGTGGACGGCTGGCGGTACCGATCCGTCTGGAAGCCGCTGCCCTGGTCGCCACTCACCGCGCTCTCTCCGGAACTCTCTCCGGACGTACGAGCCCGGTTGCTCGTGGTGATCCCGGCGGGGCACGCGGGTGAGGAGTGGACGACCTCGCTCGCGGGCGCGCTGGGCGCGGAGGCCGACCGGATCGAGGTCGGCGAACCCGACCGGGCGGCGCTGGCCGTGCGGATACGGGAGTTGTGCTCCGCCGGACCTCGGCCCATCGGGATCGTGTCGCTGCTGGCCCTGGACGAGCGGGACGTCGCCGGCTGTCCGGGGGTTCCCGCCGGTCTGGCGCTGACGGTCGCACTGGCGCAGGCCCTCGGCGACGCCGGGGCCGAGGCACCCCTGTGGTGCGTGACCCGCGGCGCGGTGTCGGTGGGGCGCTCGGAACAGGTGTCCCGGCCGGTGCAGGCCGCCGTGTGGGGTCTGGGCCGGTCCGTGGCGCTGGAGCAGCCGCATCTGTGGGGTGGGCTGGTCGACCTACCGGAGAACCTCGACTCCATCACGATCTCCCGCCTGATCGACGTGCTGTCCGGCATCCAGGAGTCCGGCCTCAAGGATGAGGACCAGCTCGCGGTACGCCCTCCGGGGGTCTTCGGCCGCCGCCTGGCGCACGCTCCGATCGGCGAGAATCCCGTCACGCGGGAGCTCGTCCCGCCGGGCACCACCCCGACCGGCGCAGGCACCGTACTGATCACGGGAGGCACCGGTGCGCTCGGGGCGCGGGTCGCCCGCTGGGTGGCCGGTGCGGGTGCCGCGCACCTCCTGCTGGTCGGCCGCCGCGGGCCGGACGCCCCGGGCGCGGCCGAGCTGCGGGACGAGCTGGCCGGCCTCGGCGCCCAGGTCAGCGTCGTGGCCTGCGACGTCGCCGATCGCGACGCCGTGGCCGCCGTGCTGGCCGGAATCCCGGAGGAGCAGCCGCTGACCGCGGTCTTCCACGCGGCGGGCGTGGTCGACGACGGGGTGCTCGACGGATTGACGACGGAACGCCTCTCCTCGGTCCTGCGGTCGAAGGCGGTCGCCGCGCTCAACCTGCACGAGCTGACCGAGCACATGGACCTACCGGCGTTCGTGCTGTTCTCCTCCACGTCCGCCACCTTCGGCTCGCCGGGGCAGGCCAACTACGCGGCCGCGAACGCCGTGCTCGACGCGCTGGCGGAGCACCGGCGTGCGCGGGGGCTCGCGGCGACGTCCATCGCCTGGGGTCCGTGGGCCGGGTCGGGCATGGCGGTGGACGCCGCCGGCGTGGAGAACCGGATGCGCCGGGCCGGTCTGGAGATGATGCCTCCGGACCTGGCGATCCTCGCGCTGCGGCAGGCGATCGAGCACGACGACACGACGCTGACCGTCGCCGACGTCGACTGGTCCCGATTCGTCGGCGCCTTCGCCGCGATCCGGCGCAACCCGCTGGTGAGCGACCTGCCCGAGGTCGCCGCGGCGACGGGCGCCGGGGCCGCGGGCGCCGGCGGGGACGAGGCCGCCACGGCCGAGCCGCCGTTCCGGCGACGGCTGGCCGATCTGCCCGCCACCGAGCAGGGCCGGGCCGTCCTGGACCTGCTGCGCGGCCGCGTGGCCGCCGTGCTCGGCCATGCCGACGCCGACGGCATCGCACCGGACCGCCCGTTCAAGGAGCTGGGCTTCGATTCGCTGACCACCGTCGAGCTGCGCAACGCGCTGGTCGCGACGACGGGGCTGACCCTGCCGGCGACGCTGGTGTTCGACTATCCCACCCCGAGCGCGCTGGCGGACTTCCTGCTGGCCGAACTGCTCGGCTCGATGCCGCACGAGGAGTCACGGCCCGGGTCGCGGGCCGTGACGGCACACGCCGCCGATGACGATCCCATCGTGATCGTCGGTATGAGCTGCCGGTTCCCCGGCGGGGTGAGCTCCCCCGAGGATCTGTGGCGGCTGCTGGTGGACGGGGGAGAGGGCGTCTCCTCGTTCCCCGACGATCGGGGATGGGACCTGGACGCGCTCGCCGGGGGGATGTCGGCCACGAGCGTCGGCGGCTTCCTGCGGGACGCCACCGAGTTCGACGCCGAGTTCTTCGGCATCTCGCCGCGTGAGGCGCTGGCGATGGACCCGCAGCAGCGCTTGGTGCTGGAGGCGTCCTGGGAGGCGCTGGAGCGGGCCGGCATCGATCCCCTCGACCTCCGGGGCAGCGACGGCGGCGTCTTCGTGGGCACCAACGGCCAGGACTACGTCGGCCTGCTCAAGGGTTCCGGCGCGGACGTGCAGGGGCACGTGGCCACCGGCACCACGGCGAGCGTCATGTCGGGGCGGCTGTCCTACACGCTGGGGCTGGAGGGGCCCGCGATCACCGTCGACACCGCGTGCTCGTCCTCCCTGGTCGCCCTGCACTGGGCCGCGCAGGCCCTGCGGGCCGGCGAGTGCTCGCTGGCGCTGGTGGGCGGCGTCTCGGTGATGTCGAGCCCGGACTCGTTCGTCGAGTTCAGCGCCCAGGGCGGCCTGGCCCCCGACGGGCGGTGCAAGGCGTTCTCCGACGCGGCCGACGGCACCGGCTGGTCGGAAGGCGTCGGTGTGCTCGTACTGAAACGCCTGTCGGACGCGCGGCGAGACGGTCATCCGGTCCTCGCCGTCGTGCGCGGGTCGGCGGTGAACCAGGACGGCGCGTCGAACGGGCTGACGGCGCCGAACGGCCCGTCGCAGCAGCGGGTGATCCGGCAGGCACTGGCCGCGGCGGGGCTGTCCCCGGCCGAGGTCGACGCGGCCGAGGCGCACGGCACCGGCACGGCGCTGGGCGACCCGATCGAGGCGCAGGCCCTGCTGGCGACGTACGGCCAGGAGCGGGATCACCCGCTCCTGCTGGGATCGATCAAGTCCAATCTCGGCCACACGCAGGCGGCGGCGGGTGTCGCCGGTGTGATCAAGATGGTGCTGGCCATGCGGCACGGCATGCTGCCCAAGACGTTGCACGTCGAGGTACCGGCGTCGCACGTGGACTGGTCGTCCGGGGCCGTCGAGCTGCTGACCGAGCCCCGGCGGTGGACGGGGAAGGGACGACCGCTGCGGGCCGGCGTCTCCGCCTTCGGGATCAGCGGCACCAACGCCCACGTGATCCTGGAGCAGGCGCCCCTGGACGAGCGGCCCCCCGGCGAGCAAGGCGAGCGGAGGGTTCCCGCGGTCGTGCCGTGGGTCGTCTCCGGCCGGACCCGGGAGGCGCTGCGGGCCCAGCTCGACCAGGTACCGGCCGCCGACCGCGGCCTCGATCCGGTGGATGTCGGCTACTCGCTGGCGAGCCGGTCGATGTTCCGGCACCGCGCGGTGCTGCTGGCCACCGCCGACGGCGTGTCGGAGGTCGCGCGTGGCGAGGCCGCCACCGTCGCGGGCAGGTCGGCGATGCTGTTCGCCGGACAGGGCTCCCAGCGCCCCGGCATGGGCCGGGAGCTGTACGCCAGGTTCCCGGTGTTCGCGCAGGCACTGGACGCGGTGCTCGCGCAGTTCGACGTCGAGCTGGACCAGCCGCTGCGGACCATCCTGTTCGCCGAGGCGGGGTCGCCCGAGGCCGAGCGGCTTGACCAGACCCGGTGGACGCAGCCCGCGCTGTTCGCGGTCGAGGTGGCCCTGTTCCGCCTGGCGGAGTCGTGGGGGCTGCGCCCGGACCTGGTGGCCGGGCACTCGATCGGCGAGATCGCCGCGGCGCACGTCGCCGGTGTGCTGACGCTGGCGGACGCCTGCACCCTGGTCGCCGCCAGGGGGCGCCTGATGCAGACGCTACCGGCCGGGGGCGCGATGGTCTCGGTGCAGGCCACCGAGGAGGAGGTTCTCCCGCTGCTCGCCGGGCGCGAGCACGAGGTGTCGATCGCCGCGGTCAACGGACCGTCGGCGGTGGTGGTCGCCGGGGTGGAGGGGCCGGTCACCGAGATCGCCGCCCACCTCGCGGCCGAGGGCCGCAAGACCACCCGGCTGGCCGTCAGCCACGCGTTCCACTCGCCGTTGATGGAGCCCATGCTGGAGGAGTTCCGCCGGTCCGTACGAGGGCTCGGGTTCTCCCCGCCGGCCATCCCGCTCGTCTCCGGCCTGACCGGCGAGCCGATCGCCGTCGAGCGGCTCTGCTCACCCGGCTACTGGGTCGACCACGCCCGGCAGGCGGTCCGCTTCGCCGACTGCGTACGCACCCTGCGCGGTTCCGGCGTGAGCACGTTCGTCGAGCTCGGCCCGGACGGCGTGCTGTCCGCGCTGACCCAGCACTGCCTGGCGGCCGACGGCACCGAGGCGGGCGCCCTGGTCGTGCCGATGCTGCGTAAGGACCGCGGCGAGGAGGCGTCGGCCGTGGACGCGCTGGCCCGGCTGCACGTCCACGGGCTGCCGGTGGACTGGCGGTCCCTGTTCGCCGGATGCGGCGCGCGCCGCGTCGACCTGCCCACCTACGCCTTCCAGCGCCGGAGGTACTGGCCCGAGGCCGTCGCCCCGGCGGGCGGCTCAGCGGGCGGTTCGATGGGGGACCCGGTGGACGCCGAGTTCTGGGCCGCGATCGAGCGTGCGGACCTGACGGCCGTGGCGGCCACGCTGGATCTGGAGGCGGACTCGCTGTCGACGGTGCTGCCCGCGCTGTCGTCCTGGCGCCGCTCGCGCCGCGAGCGCACCCTGGTGGACTCCTGGAGCTACCGGGTGGCGTGGAAGCCCCTGGCCGCCGTGCCGTCCGCCCCGCCGTCCGGGAGATGGCTGGTGGCCGTCCCGGCCGGTGGGCCCGAGGCGGAGTGGGCGGAGGTGCTCGATGCCGTGGGCGCCGCCCTGGCCGGCCCCGATGCCCTGACGCGTCTCGACGTCACGCACACCGACCACGCGAGGCTGGCCGCACAGCTCGCCGAACAGTTCGGCGGCCCGGGCGCCGACGGCCGGGCGCCGACGGGGGTGATCTCCCTGCTGGCGCTCGCCGGGACGGGCGGTGACGGTCTGCCCGAGGTGGCGTTGACGGCCGCGCTGGTGCGGGCGCTGGGCGACGCGGGTGTCGACGCGCCGCTGTGGTGCGTCACCCGAGGCGCGGTGTCCGCGGGCAGATCCGACGCACCACCGAACCCGGGTCAGGCCGCGATCTGGGGCCTCGGCCGGGTGGCGGCGCTGGAGCACCCCCGGCGCTGGGGCGGCATGATCGACCTGCCCGAACTGCTCGACCGGCGGGCCGTCGCCCGGTTCGCCGGCGTGCTGGCCGGCGGCCCGGACGGCGAGGGCGAGGTCGCCGTACGCGCCTCCGGAGTGTTCGGCCGCCGGCTCGTCCCGGCACCGGCCGGGGACGCCGACCGGTCGTGGCGACCTCGTGGCACGGTACTGGTCGCCGGGGACACCGGAGTCTCCGGCGAGCGCATCGCCCGCCGGCTGGCCGACGCGGGGGCCGACCGGGTCGTGCTGGCCGGGTGGTTCACCGCGCCGGAGCCCGCCGAGGTGGATCCCCGGGTGACGAACAGGCACTGCGACCTGGCGGATCGGGAGGCCGTGGCCGCCCTGCTGGCGGAGTTCCCGCCGGACGCGGTCATCTACGCCGAGGAACCGGCCGAGGCCGCCCCGCTGGCAGAGACCGAGCCGGCGGACCTGGCCGAGACCGCCGCGGCCCACGCCGCCGGGGCGATCCACCTGGACTTCCTGCTGGAAGAGCGGGAGCTGGATGCGTTCGTCGTGTTCTGTTCGCTTTCCGGCGTCTGGGGCGTCGCCGGCCGAGGTGCCGCCGCCGCCGCGGAGGCGGTCCGGGACGCACTGATCGAAGCGCGCCGCGCCCGAGGCGCGGTGGGGACCGCCGTCTCCTGGTCGGCATGGGCGGACAGCGGTCTGGCCGCGGACAGGGGGATGGACCTGCACCTGCGGGCGAACGGGCTGCCCGCGCTGGCGCCGGAGCTCGCGCTCGGCGCGCTGGGCCGGGTCGTCGCGAACGGCGAGAGCGCGGTGACGGTCGCCGACGTGGCGTGGGACCGGTTCGCCCCGGCCTTCCTCGCGGTGCGGCCGACCTCGCTGCTGGACGAGCTGCCCCAGGCCCGGCGGGCGATCGAGGCGGTGGACGGCGCCCACGACGGCGAGCCCACCGCGGCGGCCGCGCTCCGGGACCGTCTTCGCGGGCTGCCGGCGGCCGAGCGTCCGGGCCTCGTCCTCGAACTGGTGGTGGCCAGGGCCGCCTCGGTCCTCGGACACGCGGACGGCACCTCGATCGAGGCCGACCGGGCCTTCCGGGACTTCGGGTTCGACTCCCTCACCGCGGTCGACCTGCGTAACCAGCTCAACGCCGCGACCGGGCTGACCCTGCCGGCCACGCTCGTCTTCGACCACCCGACACCGGTGGAACTCGCCGAACACCTGGCGGCCCGGGTGCTCGGCGAGGAGAGCCTCGGCGAGGAGAGCCGGGCGCCCGTATCGGCCGCGCTCTCGGACGACCCGGTCGTCATCGTCGGCATGAGCTGCCGGTATCCGGGCGGCGTCCGCTCGCCGGAGGACCTGTGGCGGCTGGTCACCGGCGAGGTGGACGCGGTCGGCGTGTTCCCCGCCGACCGGGGCTGGGACCTGGACGTGCTGTCCGGTGGGGACGCCGGCGGGCGTGGCCGCAGCACGGCGGCCGGAGGCGGTTTCCTCTACGACGTCGCCGACTTCGACCCGGGTTTCTTCGGCATCTCGCCCCGTGAGGCGATGGTGATGGACCCGCAGCAGCGACTGGTGCTCGAAGCCGCCTGGGAGGCGTTCGAACGGGCGGGCATCGACCCCGCCGGCCTGCGGGGCGGCGATGTGGGCGTCTACGTCGGCGCCACCGGTGGTGACTACCGGCCACCTCGCGATCATCACGGCCACGCGCAGACGGCCCAGGCGGCCAGCGTGATCTCCGGCCGGCTGTCCTACACCTTCGGCCTGACCGGGCCCGCGGTGACCGCGGACACCGCCTGCTCCTCGTCCCTGGTGGCGTTGCACCTGGCCGCGCAGGCGCTGCGGTCCGGGGAGTGCTCGCTGGCTCTCGCCGGTGGGGTCACCGTGATGTCCACCCCGGTGGGCTTCGTCGAGTTCGGCGAGATGGGGGCGCTGTCCCCGGACGGCCGGTGCAAGGCGTTCTCCGACGCCGCCGACGGCACGGGCTGGGCGGAGGGCGTCGGCATGCTCGTCGTCGAACGGCTGTCGGACGCCCGGCGCAACGGCCATCGCGTGCTGGCGGTGCTGCGCGGTTCGGCCGTCAACCAGGACGGCGCGTCCAACGGGTTCACCGCGCCGAGCGGCCCGTCCCAGCGGAAGGTGATCAACCGCGCCCTGGTCGCCGCCGGGCTGACCCCGTCCGACGTGGACGTGGTGGAGGCGCACGGCACGGGCACCAGGCTGGGCGACCCGATCGAGGCCCAGGCCCTGCTGGAGACCTACGGTCAGCATCGGGAGCGACCGGTGCTGCTCGGGTCGATCAAGTCCAACATCGGGCACACCCAGGCGGCGGCCGGAGTCGCCGGACTGATCAAGATGGTCATGGCGATGCGGCACGGGGTGGCGCCGAGGACGTTGCACCTGGACGCGCCGTCGTCGCATGTGGACTGGTCGGCGGGCGCGGTGGAACTGCTGACCGAGTCCAGGCCGTGGCCCGACGCCGGACGCCCGCGCCGGGCCGGGATCTCGTCCTTCGGAGCCACCGGCACGAACTCACACGTGATCATCGAGGAGGCACCGCCCGCCGACCACACCGAGCCGGCACAGGTCGCCACCGGGCTCCACGGGACCCTTCTGCCGGTGCCGCTGTCGGCCAAGAGCCCGGCCGCGGTGCGGGCACAGGCGCTACGCCTGCTCGACCACCTCGCCGAGCACCCCGAACTCGACCTGGCCGATCTCGCCTACTCCCTGGCCACCACCCGGTCGAGCTTCCGGCAGCGGCTCGTCGTCCTGGCCGGCAGCCGTGCGGAGCTGGTGGACGGCCTGACCGCGGCGGCGGACGGAAACCCGGCTCCCCACGTGCTCGACGGCCGGATCGGGCGAGCGGGCAAGACGGCGTTCCTGTTCACCGGCCAGGGCAGCCAGCGGGCGGAGATGGGCCGCGAGCTCTACGACCGGTTCCCGGTCTTCGCCGATGCGCTCGACGCCGTGCTGGCGCACCTGGACACCAGGCTGGACCGCCCGCTGAGGAAGATCCTGTTCGCCCCGGCGGGCACCCCCGAGGCCGAGTTGCTCGACGGGACCGGGTGGACCCAGCCGGCGCTGTTCGCGGTCGAGGTCGCCCTGTTCCGCCTGCTGGAGTCCTGGGATCTCACCCCTGACCTGCTGATCGGACACTCGGTCGGCGAGCTGGCCGCGGCGCACGTCGCGGGCGTGCTGTCACTGGAGGACGCCTGCGCGCTGGTGGCGGCCAGAGGCGCGCTCATGCAGCGGCTTCCGGCCGGCGGCGCGATGGTCGCCGTCCAGGCCGGTGAGGAGGAGGTGCTGCGGGCGCTGGCCGGGCACGAGCACCAGGTCTCCGTCGCCGCGGTCAACGGCCCAAAGGCCGTGGTGATAGCCGGGGCGGAGCGGGCGGTGCTCGACGTGGCGGGCGCGCTGGCGGAGAGCGGGCGCCGGACGAGGCGGCTGCGGGTCTCGCACGCGTTCCACTCGCCGCTGATGGAGCCGATGCTGGCGGACTTCCGGGCGGTCGCCGAAGGCGTCTCCTACTCCGCGCCGCGAATCCCGGTGATCTCGAACGTGACCGGCGACGTCGTCACGTCCGAGCTGTGCTCCCCGGACCACTGGGTGGCGCACGTACGGAGCGCCGTACGGTTCGCCGACGGGATCCGGGCGGCGCACGAGGCGGGGGTGACCCGCTACGTCGAGATCGGCCCGGACGGGACCCTGACCGCGATGGCCCGTGACACCATCCCCGCGGAGGCCGAGGTGGAGCTGGTCCCCCTGCTGCGCAGGGACCGCGACGAGCACCGGGCCCTCGTCACCGCGCTCGCCCGGCTGCACGTGCACGGGATGAGCCCCGACTGGACCTCGATCTTCACCGGTACCGGCGCCCGGCCGGTGGACCTGCCGACGTACGCGTTCCAGCACGAACGATTCTGGCCCGAGACGGGGCAGGCGGCCGTGACCGGTGCCACGGACCCGGTGGACGCGGAATTCTGGGCCGCCGTCGAGGAAGAGGGCGCCGAGGCGCTGGCCTCGCGGCTCGATGTGGACGGCGACGCGCTGGCCAAGGTGTTGCCGGCGCTGTCGTCATGGCGCCGGGAGCGGCGCCGCAGGTCCACCATGGACGCCTGGCGGTACCGAATCGCGTGGAATCCGCTCGCCGGCGACGGCGCGGAGGCGCCGGGCCGGACCGCGGCGACCGGCCCCTGGCTGGTCGCGCTTCCCGAGAAGCCGACGGCGGACGCCTGGACGAGCGCGGTGATCGACGCGATCGGAGCCCTGGGCGCGGAGGTCGTACGCCTGGAGGTGGCCGACCTCACCGCCACGTCCCAGGACCGGGCCGTGCTGGCCGAGCGGCTGAGCGTACCCGCCGGAGCCCGACCGTACGCCGGAGTCGTGTCGCTGCTGGCCCTGCGGGAGTCACAGGACTCCCAGGAGTCATGGGAGTCCTTGGAGGCCGGAGTTCCCGATGGGCTCGTGCTGACCACGCTGCTGATCCAGGCACTGGGCGACGCCGGTGTCGACGCGCCGCTGTGGTGCCTCACCCAAGGCGCGGTCGCGGCCGCCCCGGACGATGGTCTGCGCAGTCCGGCGCAGGCCGCCGTCTGGGGCCTCGGCCGGGTCGCCGCGCTGGAGCAGCCGCAGCGGTGGGGCGGCCTGATCGACCTGCCCGACAGCGTCGATCGGGACACGGCGCGACGGCTGGCGAGCGTGCTGTCCGGGGTGGCCGGTGAGGATCAGGTCGCCATCCGGCCCTCTGGCGCCTACGTCCGGCGGCTTGTGCAGGCTCTTCCCGGTCGGACCGGTGAGTGGGAGCCTCGTGGGACCGTACTGATCACCGGTGGCACCGGCGCGCTCGGCGGGCACCTGGCCCGCTGGCTGGCCGGGAACGGTGCCGAGCACCTGCTGCTGGTCAGCCGGCGGGGGATGGACGCCGACGGCGCCGCCGAGTTGCGGGACGAACTGGCAGGGCTGGGAGCTCAGGTGACCGTGGCCGCATGCGACGCGGCCGACCGGGGCGCGCTGGCCGCCGTGCTGGACGGCATTCCGGCGGAGTTCCCGCTCACCGCGGTGGTGCACGCCGCGGGCGTGCTCGACGACGGCGTGGTGGACGGTCTGACCCACGAGCGGTTCGAGACGGTGTTCCGCGCCAAGGTGACCTCGGCGGTCGTGCTGGACGAGCTGACACAGGATCTGGATCTGCCGGTGTTCGTACTGTTCTCGTCCGCCGCCGGAACGCTTGGCAGTCTGGGCCAAGGCAACTACGCCGCCGCCAACGCGGTGCTTGACGCGCTGGCCGAGCGGCGGCGCGAGCGCGGGCTCGCGGCCACCTCGGTGGCGTGGGGAGCCTGGGCCGGCGGCGGCATGGCGGACGTGGCCGCGGCGCAGGAGGCGTCCCGGCGCATGGGCGTGCGGCCGATGGACCCCGCGCTGGCCGTCTCCGCCCTGAGCGGTCTCGTCGCGGGCGGCGAACCGGTCGGGGTAGTCGCCGACATCGACCACGAGAGGTTCGTCCGGTCCTACACCGCGGGCCGGCCCAGCCGGTTGCTGCGTGAGCTGCCGGGCTACCGGGAGCTGGTCGAGCTGAACGGCTCGATGGACGAGGGCGCGCAGCCGGTGTCCGCACTGCGGGACACGCTGGCCGGCCTCCCCGGCGGCGAACGGCATGGCGCGCTGCTCGACATGCTGCGCGACCAGATCGCGATGGTCCTCGGGCATTCCTCCCGAGAGGCGATCGGCCCCGACCAGGCGTTCCGGGACCTCGGGTTCGACTCGCTCAGCGCGATCGAGCTGCGCAACCGGCTCATGGCGGCGACGGCGCTGAAGCTGCCGTCCACGCTCGTGTTCGACTATCCGACCCCGGAGGCCCTCGCCGGTCACCTGATCGCCGAACTCCTCCCGGAGGCGGGCGGGGCCTCGGGCGTCGATGAGGAGGAGGCGCGGGTCAGGGCGCTGTTCGCGTCGCTGTCCATGGCCCGGCTGCGGGAGATCGGCGTGCTGGACGCGCTGCTGCACCTGGCCGGTGACGGGGCGGCGGCCACCGATGGCGATGGCGATGGCGAGGCCGGCGACGCGATCGACTCGATGGGGCTCGACGAGCTGGTCCGCGCGGCCCTCGAGAGCGGGGCCCAATAAGCGGCCGACCCGGCCGGGTGCTCCCGGCCGGGTCGGATTCGCGAGGCTCAGACGGCGGTCAGCCGCTTCGGCTTTCGGTCAGTGAGATCGACCTGGACGGGCAGGCGCGGACGACCTCCCGCACCGCCGCCTGAGCCGGGTCGTCCAGGGATTCGACCAGGACCACGACGGTACCGTCGTCGCTCTGGTCGAAGACCTCCGGCGCGATGAGCACGCACTGACCGGCGCCGATGCAGCTCTCGGCGTTCACATTGACATGCATGGCATTCCTCATTCACCAACGGACCGGCAGCGCGTGCAGCCCGAACAGCACGCCGTCGTACTTGAACGGCAGGTCCTCCACCGCCGTATCGAGCTCAAGGGTCGGAATCCGCCGGAACAGGCACTCGAAGACGGTCTCCATCTCGATCCTGACCAGGTTCTGGCCGAGACACTGATGCACGCCGTATCCGAACGCGACATGGTGGCGGGCCGAACGGCTCGGATCGAACTCGCAGGCCCGATCGAAGGTACCCTCGTCATGGTTCGCCGCCGCGCCGAGCGGCACGATCCCCTCGCCTGCCCTGATGAGCTGCCCGCCGATCTCGACGTCCTCCAGGGCCACGCGCAGGGCCACCCGGTCGGCGACCGACAGGTAGCGCAGCACCTCCTCGACCACTCCCGGCGTGTGGATCCACTGCCGGTTCAGCAGCAGCATGACCGCGCCGAGCGCGATGTTGTTCGCCGTCGTCTCGTGCCCGGCGATCAGCAGCAGCAGCGCGACGCCGGAGATCTCCTTGGGGGTCAGCACCCCGGCCTTCAGCAGCCGGCTGATCAGATCCCTGCCGGGGAAGCGCTGCTTCATCGCGATCAGCTTGGCGATGTAGAGGAGCAGGTCCTTGGTCGCGGCCTCGCGCTCGTCGTCGCTCGATGTGAAGGTCACCAGGACGCGCGTCCTGGACTCGAACAGCTCCCGGTCCGAACGCGGCACCCCCAGCAGCTCGCAGATGACCAGCGACGGCACCGGCAGCGCGTACGCGGACACCAGGTCGGCGGTGGTGCCGCCGGCGAGCATGGCGTCGATGCAGGAGTCGACGATCCGCTGGATGGCCGGGCGCAGCTCGGCGACCCGCCGTACGGTGAACTCCGGGATCAGGGCCTTGCGGAACCGCGTGTGCTCCGGCGGGTCGTAGGCGACGAACCACCCGGGGATCTGGTCGGGCGGCGGCACCGTCCCGTTGCGCCCGATCGTCGGGAACCCCGGATGCAGCGGACTGGCGCTGATGCGAGGGTCGGTGAGCACGGTGCGCACATCTTCGTGCCGCGCGACCAGCCACACGGTGCTGCCATTGGGCAGCGCCGACCTGACCAGGCCCGGCCGCTCCCGGAGAGTGGCGTACTCGTCCGGGGGAGAGAGTTGCCCGCGCCCCCGCCTCGGGAACTGGATGGAGATCGGATCGTTGATCGGCATACGGTCGCCTCGTCCTTCAGCAGTCCTGACAGATCATTTCAGCGCCAGGTTGGCCAGGATCAGATCGGCGGCCGCCCGGACGCCCCCCGCCTCTCGCTGCACACGGGCGAAATGTTCGGCGCGTTCCCGGAAGGAGGGGGTGTTCAGCACTTGGGTGATCTTGTCGAGCACGTCCTCGACGTCGATGGTCTGCGGGTCGTCCACGGTGAGGCTGACCCCGCTGTCCACGCCGCGTATCGCCTGGTCATAGCAGTCGACCCAGAGCGGCCGGATGACCTGAGGCTTGCCGAAGTACAGGCCCTCGTGGAAGGCGTTGGCGCCGCCGTGGCTGAAGAAGACCTTGATGCTGGGATGGGCCAGCACGTCGAGCTGGGAGGGGACCCAGCTTTCGATCCTGAGGTTCGCCGGCAGCTCGTCCCTGGGGGGCAGCAGGTGTTGCTGCCCGGACGGCAGCTTCCACAGCACGGCATGCCTGCCCTCCAACCGGCGGGCGACCTCCACCACCGCGTGCACCTCATGGCCGGTCAGCCGGCTGATGGTGCCGAGCCCGATGTAGACCACGGAGGGGTTGGCGTCGAGCCAACGGGACAGGTCGTCGTCGTCCGGCGCCTCCGGCAACGGCGGGATGATCGCACCGAGCAGGTGGAACTTGTCCGGAACGGGAAAGGGGTACTCCAGCCCGAAGACCGTGTAGCACAGTACGAGATCGGCGCGGTCGATCTTCGCCGATGGACTGAGGAACTCCCGTGGGAGCTGGAGCTGCCTCATGTACGACAGGCCCTCAAGAGCGGGCTTCAGCATCTTCGGGTGCAGGAACATCAGCCCGGCCCGCACCTTGAACATGATGTTGCTGACCCGCTGCGGGAACGACATGTTCAACGGCAGACCGGTGTGCAGCATGGGAAACCCGCGCGGCGTCTTGGCGATGTACAGATTGCTCGGCAGGAAGGGCGAGCTGAGGACGAACGGGATCCTCCTGTTGAGTGCCACCAGGAGCGCGACCGGGTTCACGCTGTCAAAGATCATGAGGGCTGGTTCGAGCTCTTCGACCAGGGCGTCGAGTGCCAGATACTTGTCCCCGCCCCCCTTCGGGTCGAACCCGCGTCGCACCACCGCGTGGTGCGCCTTCCAACGGGACCGCTGCGTGGCCAGCCGGTACATCTCATCGTCCCAGTCGGCGGGGGAGGAATTCGGATCGGTCTCACCGAGCGAGGCGAACCGCACACCGCTTCCCTCATCGATCTTCTCGATGTCGGCCCTGCGGGCTTCGTCCGACGCGAACCACAGATCCTGCGTGCCACGCCGGGCCAGTTCGGCGGCGATCACGCGCAGAGAATTGAAGACACCCTCCCCCGGATTGCTCACGAACAGTAGAAGCTTGCGGCTCTCGCCCATCAGACACCTCCATCGGGAGCCGGACTGCCGAACGGCAGTGACGCGCGGGCGTCTGCTCCGGTGCGGATCCGTCATCGCCGTGACGTCTTCGTCTGTCCTGACGTCGGCGTGCCCGCACGGTACCGCAGCGACCTTAGGGGGATCACTAGTCTTCCCGGAGCCCCGCCCATGGGCGCGACCGGGCTCGCCGGGCCGTGCAAAGACTAGGCGTTTGCCGAGTGACCATCGGCCTAACTTCACCGATGGACGGTCATCCTCTTCACCATGCGGAGACCCCTGCTACCGCCTCTCCTGGCCTGCGGGGACGCCCCGCAATGCGGGAGCGCACGGGTGCCGGTGTGTGTGGAGAGGGCCGTGGTGACTGACGCGATCGACGTGGCGGCGGCGGGTGTCCTGGTAGTGACGCCGGCCGTAGGTCTGCCGACCTCGCCCAATGTACGGAGGCTGTGATGGATACGCCCAGTGAGCAGGTCGTACAGGCGCTCCGAACCTCCATGAAGGAGGCCGAAAGGCTACGCCGTCAGTACCAGAAACTGGTCGCGGTCACCACCGAGCCGATCGCCATCGTGGCGATGAGCTGCCGATTCCCCGGTGGAGTGTCCTCACCCGAGGACCTGTGGCGGCTCGTCGCCGAAGGCGGGGACGCCATCTCGGGTTTCCCGTCCGACCGCGACTGGGATCTCGACATGCTGTCCAGCGGTGACGCGGATGGCGGGGCCCGAAGCGACGCTCGCGCGGGCGGTTTTCTCCGCGATGTCGCGGACTTCGACCCCGGATTCTTCGGGATCTCGCCGCGTGAGGCTTTGGCGATGGATCCGCAGCAGCGGCTGCTGCTGGAAGTCTCGTGGGAGGCCGTCGAGCGGGCCGGAATCGACGCCGCCCAGTTGCGCGGCAGCCGTACCGGGGTCTTCGTCGGGCTGAGTGGCCAGGACTACTCCTACCTGCTGGTCAACTCGCTGGCCGACCTCCAGGGCAACATCGGCACCGGCGTGGGCGCGGGCGCGGCCTCCGGCCGGCTTTCGTACACCCTTGGCCTGGAGGGCCCGGCGGTTACGGTCGACACGGCCTGCTCCTCGTCGCTGGTCGCGTTGCATCTGGCCGCGCAGGCGCTGCGCGGTGGTGACTGCTCGCTGGCGCTGGCGGGCGGGGTGACGGTGATGTCCACCCCCGGCGCGTTCGTGGAGTTCTCCCGCCAGGGTGGACTGGCCGCCGACGGGCGGTGCAAGGCGTTCGCCGACGGCGCCGACGGCACGGGCTGGTCCGAGGGCGTCGGCATGCTGGTGCTGGAGCGGCTGTCGGACGCACAGCGCAACGGCCATCGGGTCCTCGCGGTTCTGCGCGGGTCCGCGGTGAATCAGGACGGCGCGTCGAACGGCTTCACCGCGCCGAACGGCCCGTCGCAGCAGCGGGTGATCCGCCAGGCCCTGGGCAGCGCCGGGCTGACCCCCGCCGACGTCGACGTGGTGGAGGGTCACGGTACGGGGACGACGCTGGGCGACCCGATCGAGGCGCAGGCGCTGCTGGCGACCTATGGCCAGGACCGGCCGGAGGATCGGCCGCTGCTGCTGGGGTCGATCAAGTCGAACATCGGTCACACCCAGGCCGCCGCCGGCGTCGCGGGTGTGATCAAGATGGTCATGGCGATGCGGCATGAGCTGCTGCCCATGACGTTGCATGTGGATGCGCCGTCGTCGCATGTGGACTGGTCGGCGGGTGCGGTGGAGCTGCTGACCGAGGCTAGGGCGTGGCCTGGGGTGGAGCGGCCGTGGCGGGCGGGGGTGTCCTCGTTCGGGCTCAGCGGCACCAACGCGCACGTGATCCTGGAGCAGGCGCCGCAGAGCGCACCGGCCGAGGCTCCGGGCCCATCGGCCGCGGGTGTCACGCCGGTACTGGTCTCCGGCCGTACGGCGCAGGCGTTGCGGGCGCAGGCCGAGCGGCTGGCCTCGCGCATCGACCAGGAGCCCGGTCTGGATCTGGCCGACCTGGCCTTCTCCCTCGTCACGACCCGCTCGGCCTTCGAGCACCGGGCGGCCGTGCTGGCCGGTGATCGTGAGGATGCCGTGGCCGGGTTACGCGCCGTGGCCGAGGAGCGGCCGGACGCGGGCGTCTCGCTGGGGCAGAGCGGGCGGCGGGGCAAGGTCGCGTTCCTGTTCACCGGTCAGGGGAGCCAGCGGGCGGGGATGGGCCGGGAGTTGTATGACCGGTTCCCGGTGTTCGCGCGGGCGTTGGATGAGGTGATCGGCGAGTTTGACCCGTTGCTGGATGGGTCGTTGCGGGAGGTGCTGTTCGCCGAGCCGGGCACGGCGGAGGCGGAGGCGCTGGACCAGACCGGGTGGGCGCAGCCGGCGTTGTTCGCGGTGGAGACGGCGTTGTTCCGGCTGGTGTCCTCG